>JBEGVB010000019.1:0-12012 GCA_041178545.1 Planctomycetota bacterium | reverse complement strand
CCGTGGCAAGGATCCCGCAAGCATCGGGGCAGTCGCGACTGCAAGTGGTGCGGCGGACCTCGCTCATGGCGGCGAGACCATAGGGAACCCGTCGGCGCGCGCAACGCAGGCGCGATTTCGGCGAGTTTGGACCGCGCTCCCCAAGGGCGAGGACGGCAGAGAAACCACAGTTTGGGGGCCGAACTCGACATCTCGACGGCCGCAATCTGGATGGCTTTCCACAGCTCAAAGCTCTTCTGAGCAAGGGGATGAGTCAAACCTTAGCGACTTCTTCCACACCTAACATCCGTTAGGGCGAAAGCAGAAAATCACGGACTTCACGCTTTACCGGGCTCCGACGAGGTGCGTACCTTCCCATGCCATCGCAACCTTCCCGGAGGCGATCGTCCCTTTCCCTAACCAAAAAGTTTCTTCCTTCGCCGCCGGGATGGCTGCCACGAAACGAATCCCAATCTTGGGAGGAGAACAAACTCAGATGACCAACACGTTCACGATCGGCCTTCTGGCCACGGCTGTTACCGCTTCCCTCGCGATGGCCAATGGTGGCGAAGGCGAGAACAAGTTCCAGGACAAGAGCCCGGTCTCCTTCAAGGCCGGCTCCGGCGTCACCTTTGACGGTGGCGACGACTTCAGCCTCACGCTGAAGAACCGCCTGCAGGTCCAGTACGTCGAGACCTTCGGCGACGACGTCGAGGACACCCAGAACTTCGACATCCGCCGCGCTCGCACCAGCCTGAGCGGCCACGTCTACAACAAGAACATCCACTACAACCTCATGATGGACTGGACGGACAACGACTCCGCCATCCGTGATGCATGGACCCAGTGGAACTTCGTCCATGGCGACGGCTCGACCGTCGGCCTGCGCACTGGCCAGGGCAAGCCCGGCCACGGCCTCGAGTTCACCGGCACCTCCGCCGGCCTCTACTTCGTCGAGCGCTCCATCGCCACGGAGTTCTTCGCCAACAGCCGCGCCCGCGGCGCTTGGCTGCAGGGCAACCACGCGGAGAGCAAGTTCCGCTGGATGGCCGGTGTCCAGAACAACGGTGTCTCCGATGCCGTGGACGGCAGCGACGATGGTGACAACGACGACAACGAGCTCGTCTACGTCGCCAGCGCCAACTTCGACCCCATGGGCGACTACGTTGGTGGCGGCAAGACCTACGAGAGCTGGATGCAGGGCGATCTGGAAGGTGCCAAGGAGATCAAGGGCACCGTCGGCGCCGGTGTCGCCATCGACAACCGCGGCTCGGACAACAACGCCTTTGGCCTTGAGAACGAGTCGACCCAGTTCAACCTGAACACCGCATGGTCGGTGAGCAACTTCTGGGTCATGGTCGACTACTACAACCGCACCGACGACATCGTCGGCGGCGACAGCCTCGACCACGACGGCTTCAGCGGCACCGTCGGCTACACCCTGCCGAAGAACGGCGACAGCGCGATGCAGTGGGGTGTGGGCGTCCGCTACTCCGAGTTCACCCTGGATGACACCATCCTGGCTGACTCGGTCGAGCAGTTCGGCCTCGTGCTGAACGCCTTCTACCACGGCCACAAGTGCAAGACCCAGGTCGAGTTCAACAACCTGGACGACGGCACCGATACGGCCCAGCAGATCCTGGTCCAGTTCCAGATCATCATCTGATCTGTTGACCTGACAACAGGTTAGGGCCTTCGGGCCCCCGCAAACGAGCCGGGCAATGTCCCGGCTCGTTTGCGTTTGGGTGGGCACCTCGCGCGCCCCTCCCCCACCGCATGACACTCCGCTCCCCCTTCCCCGCCCTCGCAGCAGGTGCGCTGCTCGCGACGCTGGGTCGCGGCCAGTCAGGGACCACGCGACTGGGCGAGCCCAGCTGGGTCCTGCGGCCGGGCGAGGGCATCACCCTCGACGGTGGTGAGGACTTTCGCCTGAACCTCAAGAACCGCGTCCAGCTGCGCTGGGAGGCAACGGCCGCGGAAGGCACGCCGGACACCCAGGAGTTCCGCGTCCGCCGCGCGCGGACCAGCCTGTCCGGGCACGCGTACCGCCCCGAGCTCCAGTACAAGCTCCAGCTCAGCTGGACGGAACCAGAGACCCCCATCAAGGACGCCTGGGTCCAGTGGGACTTCCTGCGGGATGCGGGCCAGACCGTCGGCTTCCGCACCGGCCAGGCCGACCCTCACTATGGGCTGGAGGGAACAGGCAGTTCGTCCGGGTTGCTCTTCGTCGAGCGCAGCGACGCCACCAAGTTCTTCGCCGACAGCCGGGCCCGCGGCGCCTGGCTGCACGGGATCCACCGGGATGCCACCGTCCGTTGGACGCTGGGGGCCACCAACCACGGCATGGCCGCCGGCATGGACGGAGACCCCACCGGCGACAACACGGACAACGAGCTGGTGTGGATGGCCGCAGCCAACTTCGACCCGCTGGGCGACTTCGTGGGCGGTGGCCGGAACCTGGAGAGCCTCACCCAGGGGGACCTGGCCGACACCCCCGACCCGCGGGTGACCCTCGGGGCAGCCGTGGCCCACAACGGGCAGGAACAGGACGTGTTCGGTACCGGCAGCCCCACCACCTCCGAGTCGGCGACCCTCAACACCATGGCCCGTTGGCGCGGCTGGTGGCTGGGCGTGGAGGTCTTCTGGCGGTGGGACGAGACCGAAGCCGGCAACCACCTCTCCCACGACGGGTTCTACGCAGCCATCGGCTGGACGATGCCGGTGCCCGAGGACGGTTCGACCCAGTGGGGCTTCGCGGCAAGGTGGTCCGAGCGGTGCCCCGATCCCGAGGTGCAGGGGGTGGGGACCAGCGGCAACGACTTCGATGCAGTGCGCGAGCTGAGCCTCGGCCTCAATGCCTTCCACCGCGGCCACCCGCTCAAGACGCAGTTGGGAGTGACCCAGGCCTGGGACGACACGACGGACGACCAAGGGTTCACGGTCGTGCTGCAGTGGCAGGTCACGATCTGAACGGGGTGGGCCTGAGGCAGCCACACGGACTGGACCCTGAGATTGGAAAGACTCCGCGGTTTTGAGTAAGAATGGTGCCCAGAAGGAGAGTCCGAATGAACCCCATCATCCGTGGCGCGGTCGTCTTGTTTTCCTTTGGCCCCCTCTGCGCTGCTGCTGCGGGAGAAGATCCTCCTGCGAAGGACATCTTCCGGCCCGCAGAACCAATCTCGTACCGGGCAGGCTCCGGGATCACTTTCGACGGCGGGGACGAGTTCCGGCTCAACCTCCTCAACCGGCTGCAGGTTCAGTACCTGCATTCCTTCGGCGCCGACGAGCGCAACGGGTCGGGCAGTTGGCTGGATGATAGCGAAGGCAACAACCAAGACTTCGAGGTGCGTCGTGCGCGCACTCGCTTCTCAGGCCACGCCTACAATCCCCACATCCGCTTCCAAGTGGAGATGGACTGGGCCGAGGAAGACCAGGAAGGCTCCCTGCTGGATGCATGGGTCCAGTGGAACTTCTTCGAAACCGAAACAGAGTCGATCGGCCTGCGGTTTGGCCAAGGGAAGACCCACTTTGGCCTCGAGGCCACAGGCACTTCCGCTGGTCTCGCCATGGTGGAGCGCTCCATCGCCTCCAAGTTCTTCGCCACCGAGCGGAGCCAGGGCGCTTGGCTGAACGGCAGCTATGCCGAGGGCGCCCTTCGGTGGTTCGCCGGGGTGCAGGACTCCTTTGTCTCTGCGGGTCTCGAGCGATTCATGCCCGACCTGAACACGACCGCGGACAACGAAGTCGTCTACGTGGCCAGCCTCCAGCTCGACATTCTCGGCGACTACTTGGCCTCCCAAGGCTCCCAAGACTACGAGTCCGCCAACCAAGGTGACGTGAGCCGGTCCAACTGCCTGCTGGGAACGATTGGTGGCAGCTACGCGTACGACGACCGAGGGGTTGGCACGCTGGAACTCCCATCCTCAGAGGTGCTTGAGGCACGCGACAACCGGAGCTGGAGTGCAAACACAGCGTGGCGGTATGCCGGATGGTGGGCCACGGGGGAGTACTTCTTTGCCCAGAGCGACTTGGCATCGGACTTCGGCAGGGAAGAGAAGGACAACGACGGCTACCACGTTGCCGTGAACTACACCCTCCCCAAGAGCGGGGACAGCAACCTGCAGTGGGGACTCGGCGTCCGTTACGCCGACCTCGATCTCTCCTCCGTGTTCGGATCCCTCCTGCCGGGCGGGGTCGACGCACGCTCCGTGGACCAGATCGGTGGCGTCCTCACGGCGTACTTGCGTGGACACGGGTGCAAGGTGCAGGCCGAACTGAATCGCACGTCCTACAGCGACCAAGACGTTGACCAGTTGCTGATCCAAGTCTCCTTGGTGCTCTGAGGAGATCTCCCTCGCCATCGGTACGCTGCGACCGATGGCGGCCCGCCCCACCACCACCCAAGAGACCGTAGACCTCCTGGTCGTGGGTGCGGGCCTGCGCGGGCTGCGCCATGCGGCAACGGCGCAGCGCGGCGGCACGAGCTCGGTGCTGCTGGTGGACCGGGCCCCGCGGGTGGGCGGCTCGGTGCGCACCCAGCGGAGCGAGGGCTTCGTGTGCGAGCTGGGGCCGCCAAGTCTCCCGAGGGAGGAGTTCGAGGCACTGGCAAGGTGCTTGAGGAACCCGCCCCGCACCGTCGAACTGGCCGAGACCGCGCGCACCGGGTCCGTCCTCCGCAACGGCCAACGGGAGCCGGCGTGCGTCGAGGAGCCCTTGGTCACCTGCCGTGGCGGGCTGGAGGACCTGCTGGTGGCGTTCCACCGCGAACTCGGACCGGCCCTGCGCCTCGGCCGGGAGGTCACAGCGCTCGAACCCACCGAGGACGGCGTGGTTGTCAGGCTTGGGGGCGAGAGCCCAGACTTGGTCCGCGCCCACCGACTCGTACTCGCCACACCGCTGGAGGAGAGCGCACGGTTGCTGGCCCCGGCGGATGCGCGCCTCGGCGCGGCCCTCTTGGCACTCCGCTGGACACCCGTCGCACGCGTACACCTGGGCTGGTGGACGAGCGAACTGGGTGCGGTGCCTCCCGGTTACGGGATCGCCGTCGAGGACGAAGGGGTCGAGGGCGTGCGCGAGGTGCAGTGGTGCAGCAACCAGTTCCCGGGCCGCTCGATCGCCGGGCGGTTCCTCGCCCGTATCGACGTGGTCGGCACGCCCGCATCCGGGGATGACGACGAGGTGGAGCGCGTCGCTCGCGCCTTCCTCGCCGCCCGTGCGGACATCCACCGCCAGCCGGTCTTCCGTCGCGTGTACCGTACGTCGGAGAAGGGGCCTGACGGAGCCACAGCCGAACTCGCCGTGCGTGTGGGAGAAGCTGCCTCGCGCTGGACCGGTGTTGCATGGGCAACCTGAGCCCGCCCGGTCCCTGAATCTGGCATTCCGGGACAGGCTCCCTACCCTGCGGGGATGGCCGTCCACGCTCCCCGCAGCCTCACGCGTTCGATCCTCGCCCTCGCCGCCATGGCACCTGCCCTCTTGGCACAGGGCGACAAGCCGACCACCTTCGGCGCAGCCGACGGCACCGTGTCCTTCAAGCCGGGAGCTGGGACCACGTTCGACGGCGGGGACGAGTTCAAGCTGACGTTCCTCACCTACGTCCAGCTGCAGTACACCACGACGTGGGGCGACGACGTGGACAACGACCAAGACTTCCGCGTGCGGCGTGCGCGCCCCGCCCTCTTCGGCCACGCCTTCCGCAAGGACCTGCTCTACACCCTGCGCCTCGACCTGACCGACAGCGGCTCGGTGCTCAAGGACGCATGGGTGCAGTGGGACTTCGTGCGTGAGGAGAACAGGCGCATCGGCCTGCGCACCGGCCAGAGCAAGACGTACTTCGGCCTCGAGACCACGGAGACCGACACGGCCCTGTTCTTCGTCGACCGCACGGTCGTTTCGACCACGTTCAGCGATGCGCGCAGCCGCGGCGTTTGGCTGCAGGGCAACCACGACAGCAAGCTGCGCTGGAACGTGGGCGCCCAGAACGGTGACGTTGCGGCAAGCAACCCGGGCGGCGTGCAGGACGTGGGCGAGGAGGACGACAACTCAGACAACGAGCTGTCCTACGTCGCGAGCGTCAACCTCGACCCACTCGGGGACTACGTGGGCAACGGCGCCAGCTACGAGGCTTTCCGCGAGGGCGACCTCGCCAACACGCAGGAACTGCGCGGCACCGTGGGTCTCGGCCTGTTCCAGGGCAACAGCAAGCTGGTGACCGACCCGGATGGCAGGGACGTGACCTCCAACAGCATCAACCTCAACACGTCCTGGAAACTGAAGAGCTTCTGGACGCAGGCGGAGTGGTTCCAGCGCCACGACGACATCGAGACCGGTGACCGCGACGGCAACGGCTTCTACCTCGGCCTCGGCTACGTGCTGCCCAAGTCCGGCGAGAGCCCGCTGCAGTGGGGCCTCGGCGGTCGCATCGCGGACGTCGACCAAGAGGGCGGCCCGGACACGCGCGACTGGACCATGGCGCTGAGCGCCTTCCACCGCGGCCACGCCCTCAAGACGCAGCTGGAGTACACGTGGCGCGACCAGGAACCCGCCGGTGGCGGCTCGCAGGACGGCAGCATCCTGCGCGTGCAGTTTCAGGTGATGTTCTGACCCGCAGCCGCTGGTCCTGCTCGCAGGCCGCGGTCAGTTCGTCACGGTGACGTTGAAGTACCGCGCCGCCGGGTGGTGGCAGATGATCGCGCTGGTGCTCTGCTCGGGCACGAGCTGGAACTCCTCGCTCAGGTGCACGCCGATGCGGCCAGCCTCCAACAGCGGCAGCAGCTTCTGCTGGTCCTCGAGGTTGGGGCAGGCCGGGTAGCCGAATGAGTAGCGGCTGCCCTGGTACTTCTGCTTGAACAGGTCGTCGACCGCAATGGCATCGTCGGCAGCGATGCCGAGCTGCTGGCGCATGCGCTTGTGCCAGTACTCGGCCAGCGCCTCGGCACCCTCGACGGACAGGCCGTGGAAGTGCAGGTAGTCGTCGTAGCGGTTCTCGCGGAAGAGCCGCTCGCTCTCCTTGGTGGCAACCTCGCCCATGGTCACGAGCGAGAAGCCGACCACGTCCAGCTCACCTGCATCCTTGCGGCGGAAGAAGTCCGCGAGGCACAGTCGCTTGCCTCCCGGCTGGCGCGGGAAGTCGAAGCGGGCCAACTCACGGGCACGGTCGGCGGGGTCCAGCACCACCAGCGTGTTGCGGTCGCTGAAGCAAGGCCAGTAGCCGTAGACGACGCGCGGCTGCAGCGTCTTGTCCTCGCGGACGCGACGCACCCACTCCTTGAAGCGAGGCTCGACGAACTCCTCGACGAACTTCGTGTAGTCGGGCTCGCTGCGCTTGCCCTGGCGGTACTGCCACTGCAGGCGGAACAGCGCCTTCTTGTTCACGTACTGCAGAACGGTGCCGAGGTCGAGTTCCTCGGGACCGACCATTGCGCTGCCCCAGAACGGCGGTGCGGGCACCTTGGCCGCGGGCGCGACGCCCGAGTCGGCGTACTCCGTGAAGCGGTGCTCCAGCGCCTTCTCCTTGTCGGCGCGCGTGAGCCGCTTGACCGAGGGCGCACGCTTCTTCGACTCCGGCGGCGGCTCGGTGGTGAGCGTCTTCACCTTCGAGCGCCCGGTCAGCTCGTCCATGATGTGGAGGCCGCTGAACGCGTCGGAACCGTAGTAGACGTGGCCGGTGGGGTACGCGGCGCGCAGGTCATCCTCGACGTACGTGCGGTTGAGTGCGGCGCCGCCGCAGATCACCGGCGTGGTGATGCCGCGCTGGGCCATCAGCTCGAGGTTCTCCTTCATGATGACGGTGGACTTCACGAGCAGGCCGCTCATGCCGATCGCATCCGCCTTGTGCTGGCGCGCTGCCTCCAGGATCTGGTCCACGGGCACCTTGATGCCCAGGTTGACGACCTTGTAACCGTTGTTGGAGACGACGATGTCGACGAGGTTCTTGCCGATGTCGTGCACGTCGCCGCGCACGGTGGCCAGCACCATGGTTCCCTTGGCCTCGCCGTCGACCTTCTCCATGAACTGCTGCAGGTGTGCCACCGCTGCCTTCATGGCCTCGGCACTCTGCAGCACGAACGGGAGCTGCATCTCGCCTGAACCGAAGAGGTCGCCCACGACCTTCATGCCGTCGAGCAGGATCTCGTTGATGATGTCGAGCGGACGGTGCTTGAGGAGCGCCTCGTCGAGGTGCTTCTCGATCTGGATGCGGTTGCCGTCGATGATCCTGCGCTTCAGGCGCTCCTCGACCGGCAGCGTCATCTCGTCGGCCTTGCCGCCGAGGTCGATGCGCTTCGCACCCTGGAAGCGCGCGATGAAGGCAAACAACGGGTCGTAGCCCTCGCGCCGACGGTCGTGGATCAGGTCGAGCGTCACCTCGCGGTCCTGCTCGTCGAGCTTGTGGATCGGGATGATCTTCGACGCGTGCACGATGGCCGAGTCGAGCCCGTGCTTGATCGCCTCGGCCATGTAGACCGAGTTGAGGATCTGGCGCGCGTAGGGGTCGAGGCCGAAGCTGATGTTGGACAGGCCCAGGATCGTGCGGACGCCGGGGATGTTCTCCTTGATCAGCTTGATGCCCTGCAGTGTCTGCAGGCCCGCGTCGCGAGACGCCTCGTCGCCCGAGCCGATCGTGAACGTGAGCGGGTCGAAGACCAGGTCGCCCGGGCTCATGCCGTGCCGGTGCACGACGATGTCGTGGATGCGCTTCGCGACCTCCAGCTTGCGCTGGGCGGTCTTGGCCATGCCCTCCTCGTCGATGGTGAGGGCGATGAACATGGCGCCGTAGCGGCGCGCCAGCTCGCACAGCCTGTCGGCCTTCTCCTCGCCGTCCTCGAGGTTGATCGAGTTGATGATCGCGCGGCCCGGCGTGATCTTGAGCGCCGCCTCGACCACGTCGATCTGGGTGCTGTCGATCATCACGGGTGCCGTCACCTTCGTGACCATGGCACTCAGCAGCCTGGTGATGTCCGCGGACTCGTTGCGGCCGACGTAGGCAGTGCACACGTCGAGCACGTGCGCACCCTCGTGCACCTGCTCGCGCGCCATCTGCACCATGCCGTCGGTGTCGCCTGCCAGCATCAGCTCCCGGAACTTCTTGGAACCGTTAGCGTTGGTGCGCTCACCGATCAGAAGCGGTCCCGAGTCCTGGGTCAGCGGCACCGAGTGGAACAGGCTTGCGACCTGCGGCAGGTAGTCGCGAGGCCGCGCCTGCGGCTTGAGCCCACGCACGGCCTCGGCCATCGCCTTCACGTGCTCGGGGCCGGTGCCACAGCAACCGCCGACCACGGCGACGCCCAGGTCCTTCACGAACATGGCCTGGTAGCGGGCGAGCTCGGCTGGCGTGAGGTCGTAGACCGCCTTGCCGCCCACGTTGCGCGGCAGTCCGGCGTTGGGCATCACCATCACGTTGCGCGTCGAGAGACGCGCGAGGTGACGCACCGATTCCTGCATGAGGTCGGGGCCGGTGGCGCAGTTGAGGCCCACGACGTCGACCGGCAGTGCCTCGAGCGTCGTGAGCGCAGCGCTGATGTCACTGCCCACCAGCATCGTGCCCGTGGTCTCGATGGTGACCGTGCAGAAGACCGGCACCTCGCGGCCCGCCTCCTTCATGGCATCGCGTGCGGCGAGGATCGCGAGCTTCACCTGCAGCAGGTCCTGGCAGGTCTCGATGTTGAGCACGTCGATGCCGCCGGCGATGAGGCCGGCTGCGTAGACCTTGTAGGCCTCGTAGAGCTGGTCGGGCGAGATGTGGCCGAGCGTGACCAGCTTGGTGCCGGGTCCCACCGAACCGGAAACGAACCGGGGGCGATCCGGGGTGCTGAAACGGTCGGCGGCGCGGCGAGCCACCTCGGCGCCCATGCGGTTCAGCTCGAAGGCGCGCTCACCCAGGCCGAACTCGTCCAGCACGTAGGGCAGGCCGCCGAACGTATCCGTCTCCACCACGTCCGCGCCCGCGGCGAAGTACGCGCTGTGGATGTCCTCGATCACGTCGGGGCGCGTCTCCACCAGGATCTCGTTGCAGCCTTCGAGGTTGGCGAAGTCGGACAGCTGCAGGTTGCGCGCCTGCAGCTGCGTCCCCATGCCGCCGTCGAACACGAGCACCCGGTCCCGCAGGGCCCGAAGGATCGGGAAACGGTCGAGGCGCTCAGTGGGGTCGAAGCGGGGGTTCATCGAGTTTTCGGCTGAGGAGCATATCGCGGCGTCGAGAGCCAAGGCGTCGGCCAAATGCAGAAGAACGCGCCCTCAGGACTCCGGCTCAACGTCCCGTGGCAAGGGCACCAGCAGCGTCGCGATCAGGACGCCGGCCACGATTGCCCCTCCCACCATCAGCATGAGCCCGCCCAACGTGCCCATGTCGGTGCCGGCACCGGGGTGGATCGCAGCCGCGATGCCGCGGAATCCGAGGCTCCCCGGCACCAGCAGCAGGAGGCCGGGCGTCCGCACCACTGCGCTCGGCCGACGCCGCCAACGCGCGTAGAGGTTGCCTAGCACCGTGACGCCCATCGCCCCCGTGAAGGCAGCGAGTTCGGGCCCCACCGTACCGTTGCCCAGCTGCAGCCCCAGCCATGCAGCGGCCACGGCAAGTGCCACCCAGAGCAGTTGGTTGGACTTGGCACGCAGCAGCACGGCGCTGGCGAACGCGAAGCACGGCAGGGCCACGTACATGGCCCACGGTGGCAGTGGCACGGGCGCGGGCGCTGCCGGTGCAGGGCCAGTTGCCAGTGCGACGAGTTGGGTGCCGATGGCCGTGCACACCGCCATGTTGAGCAGCGTGCCGAGGGCACCGAGGATGCGCGCGCTGCCCGAGGCAAGGTGCTTCATCGCCAGCTCGCCAAGGGCCGTCGTGAACGTGTAGCCGGGCAGCATCACGATGATCGCGCCGAGGGTCACCATCGATGCGTCCAACGGGAGGGCCCATCGTGCACCGAGGTGTGCGAGCGCACTCGCGAGCACGCATGCGAGCGGCTCGAACGCGCGGTCCAAGGCAGTGCCGGGGCGCACCAGCAGGCTGCACAGACCCAGCAACAGACCGATGGCTGCAGCAACGGCAACCTCCACCAACCCGCCGCCTAGGAAGACCACCGCGGCGGCGCTGGCAGCGGCGCGCGCCGGCAGCTCGAGCCACCCGGGCATCGCCGGCGGCGCCGTCATCACCTCGTGCAGACGGAGCAGCCCTTGCTGGGGGTCGGTGCGCCCCTGCGTCACCTCGTCACGGATCCGGTAGACCAAGGCCAGTTTGCCAAGGTCATGAGTGCCAGGCTGCGCGCGGATCAGCCTCGCCTGCGGCGGCCCCCCGTCCGGACGTTGCAACTCGACGAAGATCCCCGTGGGAACGGAGAAGAAGCTGCCTTGCAAGCCGAGGTGGCGCGCACACGCAGCCATGGCGTCCTCGACGCGGAAGCTCGGGCTGCCCAGCGCATGCATGGCCTTGCCAAGCTCAATCACGAACTGCACGTCGCTCATCGGAGGCGAGGAGAGTAGGGGCGATGGAGCGGGAGCGGAACGCGCCGGCCAGGGAAGTGGCGTGCGGAAGGAGAAGGAGAAGAGGTGGGGTGCGGCGTGGTTGCCCAGCGCGCGCGGAGACGGAGGCTGGAAGAGAGGCCGGGGAGCGGGAGCGTTGGACAAGGCGGATGGCGCGGCGGGAGGTGGAGCGGGGATGGAGAGGAGAAACTGTGAAGGAGGAGCGGGCGCGCGGACGTGGCGCGGGAGATGAGGAGGTGGGCGGCGTGGGCGAGGAACGCGCGCCGAGACGGAGGCTGGAAGAGAGGGCCGGGGAGCGGGAGCGGTGGACAAGGCGGAAGGCGCGGCGGGAGGTGGAGCGGGGAACGCGCGGGGTGCGCGGGGGTGGTGATGTGGCGTGGTGTGCGGTGGTGATGTGGCGCGAGGGTGGCGCGCAGGATTCTCGAGGATGTTCTTGCTTTGTTTGGGTTGATGACGTATTTCTGCGTATTCAGGGATGAGAACTTCGGGTCACAAGCGGCGGCTGGGATTTCGTTCGGCTTTCGAGGCTGAGCTGCTGCCGTTCCGACCCGGGCCCGGCGG
>JBEGVB010000018.1:0-10205 GCA_041178545.1 Planctomycetota bacterium | reverse complement strand
GCTGGACAGCTTCCTGCTCCTTGTTGGCCTGGAGCGGCGCGGGCGGCTGCATCAACGCACGGATGATCGGGTTCTTGATCTGCAAGCCGCCAAAGTCACCAGTGACCTGCGGCTTCTTCGCTCCAGGCTGCGACTCAAACCAGTTTGAGAAGTTCATCCTTCGACCTTAGGCGCTTCCGGCTGCTTCTTCTTGCCGAGAATCAGGGCCAAGATGGTCCTAACCAACGCCGGCAAGATCGCGCGCAAAGGGCCAGCCAAGAACCCTAAACCCGCAGCACCGATGGCAGCGATGACCGCCTCGGTAACCGTCAGCACGATAGCGTCGTCGCCGGTCACGACGCTAGGAGCGTTCGGCCCAATCTGCTCGCCTACGGCCTGACCGATCTGAGCCGCGGTATCCGGGCTGACGCAGGAGGCAATAAGAATAGGAATAGCAAGGGTGAGGTACTTCATGGCTTTGGTTTCCAGTCTTGGTTTAGGTTCCAGGCGCGGCGGTCTGCATCGTTGAGCCGCCGCTCAATCTCTTCGTGCGTCAGGTCCATGGCGTCCTCGACCTTGTAGGTGATCCGCCTAGCGCATTTGCGGCACAGTCCGTAGCCCAGCCGCTTCTCCGCTCCGCACTTTGAGCAGATGCGGCTGGGGTAGTTCATCTACCCTCCAGCTTGGTTTCCACCCTGGTAATCCGCTGCAACACATCGGCACGCAACGTGTCCACGCTGCTGCGCAGGCTTTTCAGTTCGTCCAGGATGGCACTGGCGCTGCGCCGGTCGCTGTCAAGCTGCGCCGACAACAGCCGCACGCGCCCGTCGAGTTCCCCAATCTGCTGGTGGACGGACACCGCCCACCCAGCACCCGGCACGACGATGACGGTGCAGATGATCGACGCGAGCTTGAGCCACACGTCCCAGCCACGGCGGTCGCCGAAGGTGATGCGCTCGCTCACGGCCCGATCTCCTGCTGCACCTGTTGCAGCCCCAGCCTAGCCAGCGCGATCTGCGGCTCCTGTTCGGTCACATCTGAGTGGGCGTACAGGTCGAGCACCTGCTGTTCGGTGACGGGGATGGCGTACTGCTGGCACGCGGCCCACAGGGTGGCTGGCTCGCCGGGGTAGGTGGAGGTGACCACCCACTCCTCGTCAACGTACTCGTAGGTCTTGAGCGGCAGCATCGGACCCCACTCGGGGCCGATGGAGCCAGCGTCCCAGTAGTGAGTCGCAGGTGCCTGACCCGTGGGCGACACGGGCACGTTCCACATTCCTGCGCCCGACACGGGGCTGATGCCCTCGGCAATCGTGCGGGCCACGACTACGTCTTCGGCGCGAACGACCATGCAGCGGTAGACCCAGTTCACAGCGTCACCCCCGTCTTGCTAGCGACGTAGGACTCAAGGCTAGCAAGCTCGCCAGCGGTACTAGTTTTTCCCCTTACAATCAACGCATATATGTTTCCGTTGTAATATGTAGAAGCATTGTTTCTGCTTCCAATATACAGCGGAGCGTTTAGGTAGTTTGTTGCGCCTTGCGAGCTTGTGTTGCTCGTTTTGAGGACAGCATTGACGCGAACTTGACAGACGTTGGAGCCGACATCCCCGATTCCCGAAAGAACCAAAGGATCTGTGGGTGCAGGATAACCGCTAGTCAATGCGTCTCTGATGGCTGTAGTTCCAGTTGATCTAAATACTAGATTGTCTGCTGGCGTTGTTGCCACTGGACAAATCAATCCAAAAGCTCCAGCGTTGTTTGCTGAACTGCTAAACTCAACTAGCGCACCTTGAGTTGCATCGGAAAGTTTTCTTAGGCCAGCCGACACTGTGACTTCATCTGTCGCAGACATATCAATGTTTGCTGTCAGCAAAGAATCCGCCCCATCGAAGAACAGATACGGCCTGAACACCTCGCCGCCCATGGTGCTCGTCGTGGCGTAGGTCGGGGGCGTGGACAACGCGGGCAATGCCGCGATGCGCTGGTACGACATGGCGGTGCTGCCGAGGTTGAGTTGGGCACCCCAGACGTAGACCGATTTTCCGGTTCCTGAATACGAAACTGGGTAGCTGTTCGTGTTGGATGACACGATGAGATACCAAAGCGTTCCAGCCGACAACATGGTGAACGTCATGCTGACGCGATACCAACCGTTGCCAACGCTTTGGATGTTGGATGTTACGCCAGCATCCTGCTGCACGACCATTTGCGCTGGATCGGTTTGGGTCATGTCAAGCAACAGCACCCGGTCTACGTTGTTAACAGCAGTCGAAAAGAAGGCGAGTCCAACATACCTTTGATCGTTGTATTTTAGGTATGCGCTGAAAGTGTACGTGCTTCCAGCAGTGACCGTAATGTCCTGTCTAAACCAGTGGAACGTGCTGGTGGTGTTGTCGGCCGCAGTTTCTGCGGTTGTAGTTCCATCGGGTGCCACGACCGTGTTAGCGGTCATTACATAGCCTTGCTTCGTCCACGCCGCATTGTCAAGCTGCTCGCTGTACGTCAGCAGGTTGTAGCGCGAGCGCAGGTGCGGGCGGGCACTGCTGGTCGTCTGGTAGGCGTGGTTGCCGTCGAGGAGCTTGACGGAGATGGAGTCAATCGAACCGACAAAAGCCGAACCGCCATCGGAGCGGATGTAAAACGTGCCGTCCGTGTTGCTGGGCACAAACACATACGCAGTTCGCGTTCCAGCTCCCGAGAGCATCGTGGACTCGAACGAACCTGTTCCGTTGGCAAGTACGCGGAAGTTGCCTGAGGTGTAAGCAGAAACCACTGCGGTCACCTGCACCCACTTGCCACCGAGGCCGGTCAGCGTGCCCGTCTGCGACACCAGTGCGTTAGTGTTACTGCCGGTGCTTGTAAGCAGACCGCCCGAGATGCTCCAGTTGGTTCCTGTGGTCCACCCTGTTGCGCTGCTAAAACCGCCGTTCGTGACCAGCTCACTCCCCAACGCCAGCCCCTTCCTCCGGTCCAGCATCAGCCCCACAGGCTGCTCGACCTCGGTGACCGGGAGCGTGCCTGCGGAATCCTGAAACAGCGTGCTGCGGTCACTCGGGTCGTACCACGCGCCCTGCTCGCCGTTGGAAAACAGCGCAGCGACAAGCTGCTCAGGAGTAGGAGGTGCAGATACTCCGCCACCGGGACGGGTCAACGACAGCGACAGGGCGGAGATGTTCATGGTCAGAACAGCGCGATCAGCTTGGTGCAGGAGGTGCCAGCAGCCGTGGCTCCGACCTTGATCGGGCGGATGGGCAGGACCGTGCCGGCGAGCAGGCCCTGGAACACGATCGCGGTGCTCGGCGCGTCGGGGAAGTACGCGGCCACGTTGCCGGCGGTGCCGATGTACAGGGCTCGAGGAAGCACCGTGAAGGACGCCTCGGCGCCGTCAGCGATCACCGCGACCTGGGTGGCCGGGCTGGGGTTGTTGTCGATGGTGAAGGCGGGAGCAGCCATGGGATCAGACCTCGCTTGCGGTGGGTGAGTTGTAGCCCGAGAACATGGACACGATGTCCTGCAGCGCGTTGGGCTGCGCGCCAGTAGGGGTGCGGGCCAGGCTCGAGGCGGTGGCCGCCTGCTGTTGCATCATCGCGGCCTGCTCCTTCGCAGCGTTGGCGCGGTCGCGAGCCTGACGGAGCAGCGCTACGTCGGCGCTGGCCACGATCAGCTTGGGGTCGACGCCGAGCATGTCGCTGTACGCGTCGGCCCACTGGTCCGCGTTGAACTTGTCGAGCACGTCGGGCTTGAGCTGGGCGACGGCGCCGAGGTTCGCGACCATGCGGTCGATGCCGTTCACGCCGATCGCGCGCTGCGCCTGGGCGAGCATGGACACGAACTCGACGTTGAGGTCCTGGCCCTGCAGCTCCTCGGGCGCCGGCGGCACCAGGCCTGCGCGCATCATGTTGGTGAACGTGAGCTCGACCATGGGGTCCAGCAGCTCGTTGTGCAGGCGCTCGAGCACGGGGCCGAGCATCAGCAGCTTCTCCTCGCTGCGCACGGCGACCTCGGTGGCGGTCATCCTGGTGTCCGTGGCGTTGGCCAGCATCAGGAACAGGTCCGCGTGGAACGCGCTGCGGATGCGCTCGCGCACGTCCTGCACGTCCATGAGCAGGTGCTGCAGGTTGAGCTGCACCTCGAATGCGGTGCGGATGCCTGCCTGCGGCGTGGCGCCGTCGACGTACGAGATGCCGCCTGGCAGCGTCTCCACGTCGCGGTTCTTCATCGAGGCCGGCACCTGCAGCGGCGGGCGGGTCTGGTAGTCGATGACCTGCGCCTTGCGGAGCTGCTCGTGCTGCAGCTGCTTGATGTCGCCGAGCGCCTCCATGCCAGGGCTGCTGCCGTAGATGTCGCCGCCGGCGAGCGCCCAGCGCGGGGCCAGCACGGGGAAGTCCTCGAAGCCGCTCTCGCGCAGGAACTTGTTGGCCTCGCCGCCCACCTCGAAGTAGCACGAGCGGAACGGCATGTTGAGGTTGTCGCGCTTGCCGACATCGCGGTCCTCGCGGGGCTCGATCGCGTGGATGACGGTGATCCACTGGTCCAGGCTGCCGCGCTCGTACAGGTTGCGCACCGAGTTGCTGACGTTCTCGAGGCCGAACTCCTTGACCAGCTGCGAGACCGTGAGCTCGAACTCGCGCATGAAGGTGCAGACCTTGCCCTTGTAGTCGGTCGAGATGCAGAACTCGCCGACGGTCACCGGGTAGTGGTGGATGACGCGGTCGAAGTCGGGCAGCAGGATGCTCGAGGAGGTCCCGAAGGCCGCGAGCTCGGCGTAGATCTGCGGCAGCGCGCGGTACGTGTTGGAGCGCTGGAACACGATCTGCATGCGCCTGGTCACGTCCTCGAGCCAGACCTTGACCGGGTGGTACGCGTTGAGGTCGGGGTCGGCGGTGGCGAGGCGAAACCACGGGCGCGCGGGGCTCGTGGCGCCTGCCATCATGCCCGCGGACAGGATGCCGAGGGCGCGGGTCGCGGTGTTGTCGTAGATCGAGTTGTGCCGGCGCCAGCCCTTGTTTCGGTCCTGGACGAAGAACCGCCCGTTGCGGGGCAGCAGGTAGTTGGTGATCTCCTGCCAGTGTGCCCACCAGGTTGCGCGCTCGCTCTTCAGCTGGCCCCAGCGGGTGTACAGCTTCTCGCGGCGCGGGGACTGCGGGTTCGACTGGTTGTCGCCGGTGTAGGCTGCCATGGGTTATCCGAGGAGGTTGGGACGACCGCCGAGCATGGTCGCCTTCTTGGCTGCGGGGCGTGTGGTGACCATGGGCTCGGTGCCGCCTGGCGCACCTACAGCGCCCTGCATGAGGCTTGCGGCGCCGGCCTCGGCTGCTCTGCGCTCGACGGGCGCGCGGTCGGCCATCTGGCCCAGCAGCGTGGCCCTCTTGGCTGCCTCGGCCTTCTTGGCTGCCTTGTCGTCCTTCTTCTGCTCGCGGTAGTCCGTGACCGTGCGCGCGGCACTGGCGCCACCGCCGAAGATGTCCTGCACGCCTTGGACTACGTCGTCGACTACGTTGGCTGCGTCGCCCATGTCACTCCCCCAGGAGCGTCGAGCGGGACAGGTTCAAGGTAGCCGGGTCGACGCCGCGGCTGCCCGTGAGCATCGAGGTGCTCATGCCCTTGGTCCCTGCCTCCTGCGCGGCCTTGAGGATGGCGTTCACGTCGGGTGCCTTGCGGTTCGCACGGTTGATCGCCTCCTCGCTCGAGCGCTGCTGGCGTTCGGCCATGGCCCTGGCCTCGGCCTGAGTGCGTTCCTGCGACTTGAGCGCCTGCTTCTGCGCCTTGTTGGCCTTCTCGCCTGCGTAGATGCCGTACCCGAGGGTCGCGGCTGCGCCTGCTCCTGCTGCGATGTCTGCCACGTTAGAGCTCCTTGCTGAACACGATGTCCTGCACCCGGTAGCCCAGACGTGGGCACAGCTCGGCCAGGTTGGTGCGTTCCTTGGCCGGCCACAGCATCAGCTTGGCGCCCATCGCCCGGGCGGTCGCCTCGGTGGCGCGGATCAGCTGCAGGCCGAGGCGCCCACGGCGGTGCGGCTTCGACACGAACAGCATGTCGTTGATGCTCATCACCAGGTCGTAGTGCAGGTGCCTGGCCATGATGTTGATGCTGTACCCGACCATCTGCTCGTCCTCGGCGAACACCGCGAGCGGCAGCAGCAGGCCTCGGGCCTCCAGCGCCAGGTAGCGGTCCCAGTCGGGCTCGACGCGCATCAGGTGCGGGTGGGTCGAGATCTCGGCGTGGTGCTCGGCGAACAGACCGCCGGCGCAGCGTTGCATCTCCTCGACGTGTGCGCGGCGGATCTCGGCCATGGTGCCGCCAGTCGACCCTATGGACGATCGCCGTTCCTACGGGCACCCAGGCCCGTCACACGGCACGGTACGGGTCCCAGTCCTGCTGCCGCTGCGGGCGCCGCTGCTCGAGGACAAGGTCGCGCTCGGTCTTGGCGCGCACCGGGTGGGCGAACGTGAGGGCGAGGGCGTCGGCAAGGTCGGGCGATCGGGCGCCCTGGAGCCGCGCCTTGATGTCGTCCTTCGACTCGAGCACGCGCCTGCCTGCCGCGTCGAACCAGTACTTGGGGGTGGCGAGCTCCTGCTTGAGCGCCGCGTCGTCGGGGATCTGGCCTGCCTTGATCCAGGCGGCCATCTCGGACCACATCTCGCAGCGGCGGTTGAGGTACTGGGCCGAGACGGCACGGCCGCCGAACGGGACCTCGACGACCTCGTACCGCAGCTGCCGCAGTCGGTCGATGACGCCCGCGCCGGCGCCGCTGTCCACGAACACCGCATCGGGGTGCCAGGCCTCGATCTCGTTGGCCACGCGCGCGGCGAGCTCCATGTTGTCGAGGCCCATCACCGCGATCGGTTTGTACGCCACCAGGCCCTGTCGGCGGAAGATCACCGAGCGGTCGTCGCCGAAGCGCGCGGGGTCGACGCCTAGGACTCGAGGCGCACCCAACAGGTCGCGGTCGGTGTACTGCCGGCGAGCGGCGGCCTCGACATCGGTGAGCGAGATCAGCTGGTCGTCGCCGGCTGCGGTGAGGTCGCACAGGTACTCGCGCGCGAATGCGGTCTCGGACATGTCGCGGCGCAGGCGCTCGATCTCGTCGGCCTCGATGGTCGAGGTCTGGTACACGGTGTACAGCCCCGCGTGCCATCCTGGCTCGGCCTGAGCCTTGTAGTACAGCTGCGAGAACAGGTTGATCCCGTTCGGCGTCCCGATGAACAGTGCCCAGCCCTTGCGGTCGGAGAGCGCCGGCTGGCAGATGGACTCCCAGACCTCGGGGCGGATCTGCGCGACCTCGTCGAGGACGATCCCGTCGAGGCGGACGCCGCGGATGGCATCGGGGTTGTCGGCGCCGAGGATGCGGATCGTGGCGCCGTTGTGCTTGCAGTACACGGTGAGCTCGCCCTCGTTGACCTCGATGGCAGACGCGAGGCGCAGGGGCTCGAGGCGCGCCTTCAACCTGGCCCAGGCGATGGTCTTCGCCTGCTTCAAGAAGGGCGCGACGTAGCAGAACAAGCCGAGCGGCAGCTTGCAGCGGAGCGCAGCATGCACGAGCTCCATGAGCGCGAGCTCTGTCTTGCCTGCGCGGCGGTGCAACATGAGCACCGTGAACCTGCGACGGTTGCGATGGCACTCGGTCTGCCATGCTCGAGGTCGGTAGCCGAGGTCGACGGTTGTCATGCGGTCTCTTCCTGCAGGAACCTGATCGCGCCGAGCAACGTGGCCACGTCTTCCTCGTGCCGATGCTTCACGGCCTGGGACAGTCGGTGCCGCAGCACGGACACGCGGAAGTCCTGCTCGACGCCGTAGCAGCTGGCGCACAACAGCAGGCGCTGGCCGAACAGCAGCACGGTCACCTCGGCCGAGCAGAACTCGCAGATCACCTGTCCTCGAGGCGCTCGGGCGCGTCAGGCACGCCAGTCAGGACCGTGAGGTTCATCTGCCCGCTGTGCTCGACCTGCTGCCGGTCGCCGTAGCGGCTCGGGAACCAGCGCGCGAGCAGCCACTTGTCCACGTCGACCTGGAGCCGACGGTGCGCCACGTCATCGGGGTGATCGCTCGGCTCCGCAGCCAGGCGGCGCAGGCGCTCGGCGATGTGCTCGCCACCGATCTCCCGCGCGCGCGCGTACCTCTGCCGGAAGGTGTCATCCTTCTCCCTCCAGTCGAACACCAAGTCGGTGCTCACGTCGTTCTGCCGGCACCACTCAGCGAGCGGCCTGGACGAGGCGACCCACTGCAGGCAGGACTCGGCGAGGTCTTGCGGCACGGGCTCAGGTGGCCGGCCGATCCTCTTGCCGTTCTTCGTCAACTTCAACTCGGCGCCACCTGCAGGGGAACTGGTTGCGGCGTTCGTATCGGCAGATCTTGGCGATGGCGCTGCGGGAGATGCCGAAGCGTCGGCTGAGGAGGGTGTAGCCGAGGCCTTCTTCCTCGTGGAGGTCGCGGATCGCGCGGACGATGAGGTCTGGGATCGTGGAGTTGTGGTGCGTTTCGCCGACACGGTTGCCCTCTTCGTTGTACGCGACCAGGATGATCCTGCGCGCGGTCAAGACGGTCAGGTCTCCAGTTCTCCGAACACGTCGCTGCCACGAGCCTCGTAGCGGGTCTCGACGCCTTGCGTGACGCCTGCTCGAGGATCGCGCAGCGGTTGGGTGCGCGGGTCGCGGACGTAGCGCAGCACGCGCTCGTAGGCTGCGTTGGCCACTTCGAGGTCGTCGATGAGCGCCCAGATGGTGGTGGTCGCGGCGATCGACGCGTCCTTGGTGGGCTCGTCCTCGGTGTCCCAGTTGCCCTTGGTCACGGCTTCCATGACCGCGCGGTCGACAAGCTGCGCCTTGAGGGCCTCGATGTCGACGGCCACGTCAGAACACGCCTTCCTGGTCGATGCGCTTGCGGATGGCCTCGGTCGTGGAGCGGATTCGCTCGAGGCGCATCCACAGCAGGATGGACCACCCGGCCACGTCCTCGAGCTCCTGCTGGATCTCCTCGGTGAGCCGCGGGGTGGGCAGGTCGAGGCTGGCGTCGCCGTAGACGCGTGCGCCTTCCTCGAGGCGGTGCAGAACCTTGGCGCAGAACTTCTCGAACGCGTCCTTGAGCTCGCGCTTCACCGGCGGCGCCTCTTGGCCGGCTTGGCCTGGCGGGAGGGCGCGACGACGTTCGCCTGCAGCTGCTCGATCTTGAGCACCTCGGTGACCGAGTTGCAGTCGCCCGTCCAGCGCGGGTCGGTCCAGTAGAACGAGAGGCCCTCGGCTGCCCGCAGCTTGACCACGGGCAGGTCGGACAGAACCTCAACGGTGAGGATGACGCGGCGCGGCTCCATACGCCGCAACAGATAGCGGCGTGCGTCCGGCCGTCAAGGAGTGTCTCGACGGACCGGGATCATCCTGGGGTTGAGCACCAAGGGCGCATCGTCGTCCAGTTCCTCTGGAGTGGCGCTGTAGTCCCACTGATCGTCGTGGAATCGAAAGCACACAGACAGGTCTGGCATGACGTACACCGCCAAGCCGCCACCGCTGACGAACAAGTCCTCGCCTTTCTTGAGGTCGGGGCCTTCCTCCAGCATCTTGA
The DNA here is from genome assembly GCA_041178545.1 of Planctomycetota bacterium. Classification (GTDB taxonomy): domain Bacteria; phylum Planctomycetota; class UBA1135; order UBA1135; family UBA2386; genus JBEATZ01. Next base: position 669 of record JBEGVB010000018.1, on the reverse strand, counting down.
TGACGATGCGCAGGCTTTCGCACAGCGTTCGGTAGATGGCTAGGGTGTCCGGCACCACGGTATCCGGTTCTCCTTGTTCGTTCGTGGTTGCCCAGACCCAGCGCGTTGCCTTGTAGTACCTAGCAAACTTCCTGGCTGCGGACTCTGCAGTCTTGAGCCACTTCGTTTCGATCTCGGAACTGATCTTCATGGTTCAGTCTTCCAGTAGTTCGGCAACCTTGCGCCAGTAGGCCAGAGTGGCCTTCTTGGTGGCGCCGCGCGGCCCGCCGTTGTGCACGCGCGCGAGGGTCTCGTAGTCTTGGGATCGCAGTGCGGCCCGTGCATAACGATGCCAGTATGCAACGACTATGCGCTCGGCATAGGCGCGCTCGTAGCAGCTGGCGTAGGTGCCGCCGAGCTCCTTGCACCACTCGACGGCGTCCTCATGGTACACGGCCCAGATCTGGTAGGCGCCGATGGCGTTGCCCTTGTCCCCGACGGCGTTGTCGTCGCCGCCCGACTCGACCTGACGGATTGCGTCGAGCAGCGGCCGGAGCTCGGTGCGGTACGCGTCGAGCTGCTCGAGGGTGGGGCGCTGCGGGTAGGCGAGCGCGGCGACGGTGAGGGCGAACAGGATGGTTGCGATGAGGTAGCGGATCATGGTGTACCTGTCGGCAGGTCGAGGCCGAG
>JBEGVB010000017.1:0-101276 GCA_041178545.1 Planctomycetota bacterium | reverse complement strand
GTCTCCGCGCGCGCTCCACCACCCCGCCGCTCACCTCCTCATCTCCCGGGCCACGTCCGCGCGCCCTCTTCCCCTTCACAGGTTCTCCTCTCCGTCCCCGTTCCCCGTCCCGCCGCGTCCTCCGCCTTGTCCACCGTTCCCGTTCCCCGGCCCTCTCTTCCAGCCTCCGTCTCCGCGCGCGCTCCACCACCCCGCCGCTCACCTCCTCATCTCCCGGGCCACGTCCGCGCGCCCTCTTCCCCGTCACAGGTTCTGCTCTCCATCGCCGCTCCCCGTCCCGCCACCCCGTCCGCCTCAACCACCGCATCCCCCGCTCACCATCTCGCACCGTTCCTCGTCACCCGCGCAACACGCGGAAGGCCTCGGCCCAGCCCTTTCCTGCGCCGTGCACGAGCGAGCGGTACGCGTTCAACCCCAGGATCACGTGCTCGTAGTCCACGTACGCGAGCTGCGACGCATGGCACTTCATGGCGGCACGCTTCTGCTCCACGACGGTGGTGATGTCGAGGAGCACGTCCGGCACCATCGCGTTCCACACCTCGTAGCCGAAGGCGCGTCCGCGGTAGCCGACCATCTCCATGGCCTTCACCACTGCGAGGTGGAGCACGTGGTGGTCGCCGTGGCCTTCGCGTTCCCACGGCAGGTAGACGACGTCGGCTGCGTGTGCGCGGATCACCTCTGCGGCCATGCGCGTGGCAAGCTCGAGGTCGGTTGCGCTGTAGCTCTGGTTGTCGGGGAAGCCCCAGAAGGTCACGTCGGTCACTCCAAGGGCGCGCAAGCCGTTGGTCGACTCGGTGCGGCGCAGGGCCGCGTAGTGCTCGGGTGCATGCCGGCGGTCGGGATCGCCTGAGCGGCCGTCGGTGGCAATGACGACCCGCACGGCATCGCCCTGCCGTGCATGGAGGGCGAGCGCACCACCAGGCCCGATGGCCTCGTCGTCGGGGTGGGGCGCGAAGCAGAGGACGCGTCCGCGTGGCGCTCCAGCAAGGAGGCGCGGCTCGGCCTGGACACCCTGCATGGGGTCGGTGGTGGGGCTCACGTCCTCAGACAAGGTCGGAGTCTCCAGCGGTGTGGTACCAGTTCTCGCGGTACCACGTGGTCTCGCGGGTGGAGTGGCGCGCCATGACGACGAAGTAGCTGGTGCCGTAGACGAGGAATCCCATGCGCTGGAACCGCAGGAAGCGCGGGTCGAGCTGGGGGAACAGCGTTGCGAGGGCCCGTGCGCCGTCGCGGTTGGCCTGCTGCTCGACGGCGCCCACCATGGCGACGGTGGCGTCACCGTCGGCCTCGGGCAACAGCCAGTCGACGAGGAAGGCCGTGTGCGGGAAGAGGAAGTCGCAGACGGTGTAGACGCAGATTCCGCGCAGCGACCCGTCGGCGAGGCTGCGGCACTCGTAGAGCCGGTAGCTCGAGTCGACGGCATCGGCATAGCGCCAGTTGAGGTAGGCACTGTCGCGCACGAGGGCCATGGGCAGCTGCGTCTTCATGCGCTCGAAGAGTGCATCGACCTCGGTGCCGAAGCGCGCGACCTCGCGGACGGCGAGGCCCGTTGGCGTGCTGCGCACGGGGATTCCGTCGGGCCCCGACTCGCGGAAGAGGAAGTCCCAGTCGCGCACGTTCTCGTAGTGGAGGTACTTCTGGCCCATGCGCCAGGCGGGGACCGGCCACCCGTAGTGGAACTCGTGCCTGCCCTGCTCGGTGCCGCCATAGCGTGCGTAGTGGGAGAGGCCGAGTTGGACGAAGAGTCCCGGGCGGTCACCTGCACGGCGGTGGGCAGGATCGACGACGAGGTCGACCACGTGGCCACAGGTGCGCACGGCGCCGTCCATCCACACGGGCAGGGCAATGGTGGGGTAGCTGCCGACGATGCCGGCTTCCGAGTGCTCGGCCACCTCGATGTCCTGGCGACCGAGCGGGTTGGCGAGGAACTTCCACCGCCAGTGGTCCATGCCGCGGTGCCGGATGCGTCCGTCCGCGGTGGGGAACACCCGGTTCCAGTTGGCGAGCACACCCTCGGCATCGCCAGGCTGGAAGGCGCGGATCCGGACCGTCTGGCTCATGCTCCTGCGTCTTCGGCCATTGGGACGGAGGATCTTAGGAAGGCTTCCCTCCGACCGGCAAGGCTTGCGAGGTCGCGCTGTGCGGGAAGTCCCAATGCCATGGCAGGTTGCGTCCGGCATTTCGTGCCGGCGGCATGGTTTCGCCCGACCGTGCGCTCCGGTCCCGCCGCCGCGAATCCCCATGCAAACTTCACGCAGCCTGTGCGTTGCATGCGAAACTGGTCGGCTCGACCTCATCCCCAATCCAACATGCTGCGCACCACCCTCGCCGTCCTCTCCGTCGCCGCGTCGCTCGCGGCCCAGGACCACTACTTCCCCCTCGGGTTCGCCAACGCCGGCGGCCCGCCCACGGCCAACTACCCCGTGGCCCGCATCAAGGACAACAACATGGACGGCGTTGCCATGGTTCCCGAGGAGCTGCACGCGTTCCTGACGACGTGCTTCCACACCACGGGTGGCACGTGCTTCATGACCGACGGGGACTGGACCGTCGAGAATGGTGAGCCAGCCTTCTACTTCACGGACTCCGAGCAGGGTCGCGTGGTGCGCGGCTCGGACAGCAACCACAACGGCGTGCTCGACGCGTCGGAAGTGGTCGAGTTCTTCTACTTCGGCACCAGCAGCACGGGTGCGGGCCTCTTCGCCCCGGACACGCTGGGCGTGTACCGCGACCCGGTCACCAACCAGACGCGCGTCTACGTCGCGCTCGACAACTCCACCGCCTCGTCGCTGGGCTTCACGCGCGGCATCCACCGCCTCGTCGACCTGAACAACGACGGCGACGCGAAGGACCCCGGCGAACAGAGCCTGTTCGTCGCATCCTCCCTCGGCCTGCAGGTCCCGGGCGCAACGGGCCCGGTGACCATCAGCCGCGACTTCTGGCGCCAGGTGCGCGTGCTGCCCACGGGCAAGGTGCTGGCCTTCGCCCAGGGCGCGAGCCTCACGGGCGTCGTCGACCCGACCACGGGCCTCGCCACCTACACGATCCAGCCGGACATGAACGCGTGGTACGGCTTCACGGACAACAACGGCGTTGCGGTCCCCGAGGTGTGGTTCAACGGCTCCACGCTCAACAACCTGCCTCGCCACCCCGACTTCGCCAGCGGTGTGTTCCCCAGCTGGGACATCCAGCACATCGTGGTCACCGGCGCCTCGCCGCGCCGCAGCCACTTCGGCCGCTTCGTGAACATCGCGCCCGCCAACGACCCGGCGCAGCCCCACATCTACTACATCGGTGCGAGCTACCGCACGTCGAGCGAGGGTGACTTCAACCTCAACGGCCAGAACATCGGCGGCCTCATCTACCGGGTGGTGGACGCGAACCGCAACGGCACGATCGACACTGGAGAGCTCTCGCTCTACTCGAACATCAGCGGCCAGGTGCACGCGGGCGTGCAGCCGGTGACCTTCACCAACCTGGTGAATGCCACGACGATCAGCACGATCAACAGCTCGACGTGGGGCATGTCGGCCACCACGGACGGCGGCGTGCACTTCCTGTTCGACAACGGCGGTCCCAACGACGCCGTGGTGTCCATCTTCGACACCAACACGAACGGCGTGATCGACCAGGGCGAGGTGGCCATGCGCCACTACACGGCCCAGTTCGGCGGCACCTACCCGTCGCCCTACAACGCCACCAACGGGCCCTTCCTCGGCAGCATGGCATCGGCAGCAGACGGCGTGATGCCCGGTCCGTTCCGCGCCGGCATCCTGCCGATCGGTGACGGTTGCGCAACGCCGACGCGCGGCCTCAAGGTCGTGATGGACGCATGGATGGGTTCGCCGCAGGTGGGCAACAACAGCTTCACCGTGGGCGCGATCCGCGGCCTTGAGCTGCGTCCCGCGTTCGTGCTCGCAGCCTTCAACGCGCTTGCCGCGCCGCAGGACCTCACCCCGCTGGGCCTGCCGGGCTGCTTCAACTACCTCGTCAACCCGCAGACTGTCGGCTTCGTGCTCGGTGACTCGCTCGGCCGCGCGCTGCAGCCGGTGTCGATCCCCAACAACCCTGCGCTCGCAGGCCTGTCGGTGGTGTTCCAGGTTGCCGTCGCGGACGGGTCAAACCAAGCACGCGTGCCCTTCTACACCACGAACGCGCTGCAGGTGACCATCCAGCCCTGAGGCTGGGGTCGCGGTCAGCGCGGCGGTGCAAGCAGCGGCTTCATCGCGGCAAACAGTGTCGTGAGCAGTGCCGCAGCACCGCCGAGGAGCAGTGCTGCCCTGCCGTGCTCGCCGAAGATGGCAGCACCGATGCCCGGCAGGGTGAGCCAGATGGCCCCGGTGCCGAGCAGTGCGCAGAGGATGCCGCGACCGAGCACTCCGTCGCGACGCACCTCCGGTGCGACTGCGGCCACCGGCCCCCAGCCCGGGCCGTCGGGCCGGACCTTGCGGTAGAAGCTCGTGAGGACGGCCATCGGCTCGGGCTGCGTGGCAAAGGTGACGACGAGCCACAGCGCCAGGCAGCTGAAGGCCACCAGCAGGCCGCGGTAGCTGTCGTGGATTTCGAGGCCCTGGTAGGCGACGAAGAAGAAGAGCGAGCCGACCATGGCTGCGATCTCGCTCCACGCGTTGATGCGCCACCAGAACCAGCGCAGGATGAACACGAGGCCGACGCCGGCACCGAGTGCCGCCAGGAACTTCCAGGCGTCATCGACCGACATGCCGTTCACGATCATGAGCCCGGCAGCGATGCCACCGAGGACCAGCACGAGACCGGAGGCGACCCGTGACGCAGCCACCAGTTCGCGGTCCGTGGCCTTTGGCTTGACGAAGCGGCGCCACACGTCGTTCACGAGGTAGCTCGCGCCCCAGTTCATCTGGGTGCTGATGGTGGACATGAACGCTGCAAAGAACGTGACCAGCAGCAGGCCGCGCAGGCCGGCGGGGGCGAGGTCGCGGATCACCATCGGGTAGCCGACGCCCGGGTCGGGCTTCTGCAGCAGGTCCGGGTACATGGCCATTGCCGCGAACGCGACGAGGATCCACGGCCACGGACGCACGCAGTAGTGCGCCAGCTGGAACAGCAGCGTTGCCTTGATGGCGTGCCGCTCGTCCTTGCACGACGCCATGCGCTGCACGATGTAGCCGCCACCGCCCGGTTCGTTGCCCGGGTACCACGTGGCCCACCACTGGGCGAACACCATGACGAGGAACACGCCCACGGGCATCCATGGGTCCTGGGCGGAGAAGTCGGGCAGGAAGTGGAACACCTGCTCGCCGCCCGCAAAGTTCGCCGCAACCTTCTGCTGCAGTGCGTCGATCCCGCCGACGTGGGCCACCGCAAGGACAGCCAGTGCGATGCAGCCGACCATGGCCATCACGAACTGGATCACGTCGGTGATCGCCACGCCCCACATGCCCGACAGCACGCTGTAGACGCCGGTGAGCACCAGCATCCCTGCCACCAGCAGGAAGTCCACGTGCGAGCCCTGCGGCAGGTCGGTCAGCACGGTGTTGCGCAGCACGTCGGCCATGGCCTTGGTGACCCAGCCGATGATGATCGAGTTCATCACCACGGCGATGTAGACGCCGCGGAAGCCGCGCAGGAACGCAGCCGCCCGGCCGCTGTAGCGCAGTTCGATGAGTTCGACGTCGGTGACGACCTCGCTGCGGCGCCACATCCGCGAGAACACGAACACGGTGAGCATCCCGCCGAGGGCAAAGGCCCACCAGAACCAGTTGCCTGCGAGGCCGTTCTTGGCGATGAGTCCCGTGACCGCGAGCGGGGTGTCGGCGGCAAAGGTGGTGGCCACCATGGAGGTGCCTGCGACCCACCAGGTCATGTTGCGGCCCGAGGCGAAGTACTCGAGGTAGCTCTCGCTGGCGCGCTTGCGCAGCATGAGGCCGATGCCGAGGCAGAGCGCGAAGTAGGCGACGATGATCGCCCAGTCGATGGTGGTGAGCTGCATCGAGGTCAAAGGCAAGCGCGGGAGAGCGGTCGTGGCCACTGCGCGTGCGGGAAAAAGGAAGTGCTGCCACCGGGGCTTGGTCGCCGGTAGCCTTGTGAGTGGCGGACAGCGCATGGTGCGCAGGCAGATGCAACCAAGGGTGGGCGGACAGGCGCGCTGCTGGGTCGAGATCGACCTGGCTGCGGTCGAGCACAACGTCCGCGCGTGGATCGGCATGCTGAGCCCCGGCAGCTCACTGACCGCAGTGGTCAAGTCCGATGCGTACGGCCACGGCATGCTGGACGTGGCGCGCACTGCGGTCACCGCAGGGGCAGCTCGGTTGGCGGTTGCCAACGCTGCCGAGGGCGTGGCGTTGCGCAAGGCCGGTTTCCGCTGCCCGGTGATGGTGGTCGGTCCCTCGCTCGAGGCAGACGCTGTTCTCCTCGCAGCCCACGACTTGCTGCCTGCGGTGATGGACCACCGGCTCGCCGCTGCGCTCGCTGCCGTGCGACCGGGCATGGAGGTCCAGGTCGAGGTCGACACGGGGATGACCCGCCACGGGGTCGAGGCCGCGGTGGCCGCGGACTTCGTGCTCGCGCTGCAGCGGACGCACGGTCTGCGCGTGGTGTCGCTCTTCACGCACTTTGCGGCGATGGGGCCCGATGACGTCGAGTCGGTCCATGCCCAGTGGTCTGCCTTCCGCGAGGTGCTGCAACGCCTCCGGCGGGCAGGGGTCGAGGTCGCGCACCATGCGTGCAACAGCCTCGGCGCCCACCTCCTGCCCGATGCCCATGGTGCAGCCGTCCGCATCGGTGGCGGCCTGCACGGTCTCGTGGCCCGCGAGATCCGCGAACGTCTCGGTCTGCGCCGCACCCTTTCGCTCAAGACGACCGTTGCAGCACTCCGCCGCGTGGCTGCAGGTACTCCCGTCGGCTACGGCTCGATGCACGTTTGCGCACGCGACAGCCTGCTGGCCCTGCTGCCGTGCGGGTATGCGGACGGCCTGCACCGCGCCAACTGGTCCGACGGCGACGTCCTCGTCCATGGCCGCCGCGCACCGATCGTCGGGCTCGTGAGCATGAACCAGGTGGTGGTGGACTGCACCGAGGTGCCGGAGGTGGGCGTCGGGGACGAAGTCGTGCTGGTCGGTGCCCAGGGAGACGTTGCGCTCGAGGCGGAGGAACGTTGTCGCCACGGCACATCTCCCTACGAGGTCTGCACCTCGCTGCACCCCTCGCTGCCTCGCGTGCGGCTCGGCGTGTTGGGAGCCACCCGGCTGTCGCGCGCGCGCCTCGGGGCCGATCCGGCGGGTGCAGCGGTCTCCCGGTCCGAGGGATCCAAGAACTGAGCCTGTCGGAGGATTCCGGCCGGTTGGTGGATCGGTCCGGTGTTCCTATCATCCGTCGGCCCACATGGAGCCCACGGTTGGGAACACGGATGGTGGCGGGGGAACGGCGGAGCACGACCTCCGGCGGCGTGCCCTCGTGGAGCTGCAGGCCGGCAAGACCGTGACCCTGCGGGCAGAGGACCTGGTCAACGCCTCTGTACGGGAGCGCTTGCCGGACCTGCTGCGAGAGGTGCAGTCACAGGTGCCCGCAAACGAGACCGTCGTCGTGCCGGGACACGACATCCTCGGCGAGCTGGGCCGCGGCGGCATGAGCACCGTCTACCTGGCGCGCAACCACCGGCTCGGGCGCACCGTCGCGCTCAAGGTGCTGCCGCGCTGGCTCGCGGGGGACGAGAAGGCGCGGGCGCGGTTCCTGCGCGAGGCCCGCGTGCTCGCCCGGCTCGACCACCCCGGGATCGTCAAGGTGCACGACGTGCTCGACCTCGGCGACCAACTCGCCCTGTCCATGGAGTGGGTCGAGGGCGTGACCCTCCGGCAGCTGCTGCAGCGGCTCGCACCCAACCCGGAGCCGGGGGACCTCGAAGTGATTGCCGCGGTGCTCGGCCGCCCGGTTGCCCAGCGCGAGGCGCTGCAGTTCCTGCTCGGGGCATTCGTCGACGTCGCCCATGCCCTGCAGGCAGTGCACGATGCAGGCTTGCTCCACCGCGACGTGAAGGCCTCCAACATCCTGATCCGCAGGGACGGCAAGGCAAAGCTCGCCGACTTCGGCGTCGCTGCCGAACTCGACGGCGATCGCAGTGCGACCGGGGACTTCGCCGGCACGCCACTCTATGCCGCTCCCGAGCAGCTGCGTCGCAGCCAGCAGGACCTTGGTCCTGCCACCGACGTGTACGGCCTCGGCATCACGCTCTACGAGGCACTTGCCCGGAGACTGCCCTACGCAGACGAGGGCATCGCAGCGCACCTGACCCGCATCGAGGCTGGTCGCATCCCGAGGCTCAGCAGCCAGGTCGACGTGCCCAAGGACCTGGAGACCATCGTGCACAAGGCCATCGACCCCGAGCCGGGGCGTCGCTACCCGAGTGCGCAGGCGATGGCTGCCGACCTGGTCGCGTTCCTCGAGTACCGCCCGATCGCCGCGCGCCCGCTCGCAGCCCACGAACGGCTGCGGCGGTGGGTGCGGCGCGAGCCTTGGAAGGCGGCACTGGTGACCGCGCTTGCCTTGTTGGTGCCCGGCATCCTCGCGGTTGCCGGCACGCTCGTCCTCGAGCAGCCTCGCATCGCCGCCCAGCGCGAGGCGGAACTGCGTGGGCAGGCACGCAACCTGCAGCAGCAGGCGTTCCAGGAGCTCTTCTACTTCAGCCAGGACCCCGCGCTCGCTCTGCCCGTGTTCCGCGAGGCACTGGACCTGCTCCCGGACGGCCCGGTCGGGATCGCGTGCTACGCGACGGCGCTCTCACTCAGCCAGCCAGCCGCAGCCGTGGCGTTCCTCGACTCCAAGCGTGGGCTGGTGGGGAGTCACGACGGGCTGCGGGTCCTGCGGGCGAAGGCCGCGCGTTCGCACCAGTTCCTCGAGCGTGCAGAATCGAGGCAGCTGCAGTCCAGCCGCGACCGCATTGACCTGCTGGTGTGCGCCATCGACGGGCTGCTGCGGGCGCAGGAAGTTGACGCGCCCGGTGCCTTCCGCCCGCTGCTTCCACTGTTCCAGTCGATCAACCTCGGCGACCGGGAGGCGGACCCCCTGTTCTACGGCCTGCACGCACGCGCTGCTGCAGGTGCCAAGGACGTGCAGGAGCTGGAGCGCGTGCTCTGGGCCATGCACACCATCTGGCCGGAAGCACCCGAGGTGATGATGTGGGACGCCATCTCCTGGGCACCCCTCGACCTCGACCGTGCAGTGGCCAGCGCCCGCAAGCTGCTCCAACTGCAGCCCGACTCGGCAAAGGCAGTGCAGGTGCTGGTCCAGCACCTCGACTTTGCAGGTCGTTCGCAGGAAGCACTCGAGGTGGTCGAGGCCGCGCTCGCCCGCGGGCTGTCCGAGCGGGCCCTGTTGCGCGCCAAGGGTCGCGTGCTGCGCTCGATGGAATCTTTCGACCGGTTCGAGTCCGAGGTGCTGCCCAAGCTGCCCAAGTCCGATCTCGGCGACATCGCATACCTTGCCGGCTCTTTCGTGAAGAAGGACCCGGCGCGCGCCGAGTCCTGGATCCGCACGGGGCTCGAGACCGCGCGCGGCATCGAGCGGGCCGAACTGCTCGAATTGCTGGGCAGCCTGCTGCGCGGGGAGAAGGGCCGTGAGCAGGAGTGTCTTGCGGCCTGGGGCGAGGCGCATGCCCTGCGACCCGAGAACTCCTTCGTGCGCGGCAACTACGCCATCGCACTCATGCTGGACAGCAGTTTCGAGGAGGCCCGGGTCCACTTCGACACCTTGCGCAGCCGCGACCACTGGCTCCCGGGCATCCATGGCTTCATGGTGCGCTGCTACCTGCAGGCCCACGACCATGCATCGGTGCTCGACGTGGCAGACCGTTGGATGCAGGTGGCGGGCAACGAGGTCAGGGCAAGCCACTACCGGGGCATCGCGCTGGCGCGCATGGGCCGGTTCCGTGAGGCGCGAGAGGCGCTCGACCGGCACCTTGCCGAGTCCAGGCCGCCCTACGTGGAGACCTTTGTCGAGATCGCGTGGCTGCAGGTCGACCCGGGCGGTGACCAGTCGTTGCGCGACGTGGCTGCTGCAAGGCAGTCCATCGACCGGGCTCTCGCCGTGGTCCGATCCCGCAGGCGGACACCGAGTCCGTGGATGCTGTGCGTCAGCGCCGAGGTCGCCTTCGCGGAGGGGGACCGGGAGCGCGCGACCCGTGAGGCCGAGCAGGCGCTGCGCGGGATCCAGCAGGGCCCGTCGGAAGGTCCAGCGAGCCTCGACCAACTGCTGCGCGGTGCCCTCGAGCGCTACCGCCGCTGACGCGCCTGCCCGTCCGTGCCGGTCTCAGTGCTTCTTGGGCGCCTGGAAGATGTGCACGGCCATGTTGTGCACCGACTCTGCGGCTTCCATCATCGCCTCGGGCAGCGTCGGGTGTGCATGGATCGTCTGTGCGAGGTCGCCGACCGTCGCGCCCATCTCGATGGCCAGTGCGGCCTCGGCCACCAGCTCGGTGACCTCGGGGCCGATCATGTGCACGCCCAGCAGCTTGTCGGTCTTGCGGTCGCCCACGACCTTGACCCAGCCGTCCGTCTCGTTGAGTGACATTGCGCGGCCCGAGGCGCCGAACGGGAAGCGGCCCTCGACCGGGTCGAAGCCTGCCTTGCGGGCCTCCTCGGCCGAGAGGCCCACCGAGGCGATCTCGGGGTCGGTGAAGATGACTGCGGGGATGCAGGCTGGGTCGTAGGCCGCGCCCTTCTCGCCGGCGATGGCCGCAGCGGCAACCAGGCCCTCGTGCGATCCCTTGTGGGCCAGCATGGGCTGCCCGGCCACGTCGCCGATGGCGTAGATGCCCGGCACGTTGGTCTGACGGCGGTGGTCGACCGGCACGAACCCGCGCTCGTCGACCTTCACGCCCAGGGCCTCGAGCCCGAGGTTCTTGCCGCTCGGCTTGCGACCGACGCACGACAGCACGACGTCGCACTCGAACACCTGCGGCTTGCCCTCGACCTCTGCCGTGACCTCGAGGCCGTTCTTGCCCTTCTTGAAGCCGACGGCCTTGGTCTTGGTGAAGACCTCGACCTTCTTCTTCTTGAGCATGCGGGCCATCTCCTTGGACAGCTCCTCCTCCATGCCCGGCAGCACGCGGTCCATGAACTCCAGCACGCGCACCTCGGTGCCGAGCTTGTGGTAGACGAGGCCGAGCTCGAGACCGATGTAGCCACCGCCGATCACGATCATCCGCTTCGGCAGCGACTTCGGCGCGAGGGCGTGGGTCGAGGACCACACGTTCTCGCCGTCGAAGGCGAAGCCGGGCACCTCGATGGGCGTCGAGCCGACGGCCACCACCACGTTCTTGGCCTCGAGGACCTTCTTGCCGTCCTTGGCCGTCACCTCGACGCGGCCCTTGGCCACGACCTTGGCGTCGCCCATGTGCACGTCGATCTTGTGGTTCTTGAGCAGCCCGCCGACGCCCGAGGTGAGCTTGTTGACGATGCCTGCCTTCCATGCGACGAGCGCGCCCACGTCGAGGCCCTCGTACTTCGCCTTGATGCCCATCAGGTCCGCATGGCGGATCTTCTCGGCCAGCTTCGACGCTGCGATGAGTGCCTTGGAGGGGATGCACCCCACATTGAGGCACACGCCGCCGAGGTTCTCCTTCTCGACGACCGCGGTCTTGAGGCCCAGCTGGGCGCAACGGATGGCACAGACATAGCCGGCAGGGCCGGCGCCGATCACAACAACGTCGTAGGTCATGGCAGGGGGATGCGGGGTGGGCAGGCGGTTCCGCTCAGAGCGGGAACGCGCCCTCGTTCTGGCGGATCTTGTTGAGCGCGAGGACCTCGTCGAGCTGCTCACGCAGCTGCGGCGGCACCTCGGCGTAGACGTCGGTCACGAGCGTCTCGTCGGCAGGCGGACCGTTGGCCTCGGCGGCGGCAATGGCCTCGTTCACGGCTGCGGCAATGCGCTCCTTGAGCGCTGCTTCCTTGGCTTCGCCCCAGATGCCGCGCTTCTCGAGGTGACGACGGAAGCGGTCGACCGGGTCCTTGCGTTCCCACTCGCGCACCTCTGCCTCGTCGCGGTAGCGCGTCGGGTCGTCGGAGGAGGAGTGGCCGAGGCGGCGGTAGGTGACGGCCTCGATGAAGGTCGGGCCCTCACCGCGGCGCGCACGTGCCACTGCCTCGCGGGTGACCGAGTAGACGGCCAGCACGTCGTTGCCGTCCACGCGCACCGAGGGCATCCCGTAGGCGATGCCCTTCTGGGCGATGGTCTCCGAGGCGCTCTGCTTGCTGATGGGCACCGAGATCGCCCACTGGTTGTTCTGGCAGAACATGACCACGGGCGAGCGGTAGACGGCGGCGAAGTTCATCCCGCAGTGGAAGTCGTTGGCGGAGGTGGCGCCGTCGCCCATGTAGCCGAGGACCACCACGTCGTCGCCGCGGATGCGGGCGGCCATCGCGGCACCCACGGCATGGCTGATCTGCGTGCCGATCACCGACGACATGCCGTAGTAGTTGCCTTCCTTGAAGGTGTAGTGGCAGGGCATCTGGCGGCCCTTGCAGCGGTCCGCGCCGTTGCCGATGAGCTGGTTGACGGCCTCGACCAGCGGCAGCCCGCGCATCATGGCTGCAGCACCCTCGCGCAGGGCGGGGAAGATCCAGTCGCGCGCCTCGAGGGCGGCCACCGAACCCACCGTCGCAGCCTCTTGGCCCAGGATCGGCCCGTAGAAGCCGATGCGTCCCTGACGCTGCAGCATGAGCATGCGGCGGTCGAACTCGCGCACCTGGACCATCTGCTCGTACAGGAACAGCAGCGTCTCGGAAGGCAGGTTGGGGTCGCGCCCGCGCGCCACCGAGCCATCGTCCTCCAGCAGCCGAACGAGGCCAGTGGGCGTGCTGCGCTGCACGGGCGCCGCTGCCGCGCGGGACGCAACGGCCTCGGCGACGGGCTTGCGTGGCGGCGTGGCCGAAGCCTTGGCACGCTTGCCTGCCTTTGCGGCGGGCTTGGCGGTGGAGCGGGCCGCGGCGCCCTTGGCGCGCGCGGCCTGCTTGGGGGCCTTGGGCTTCTTGCCGGTTGCGGTGCGCGGGCTCATGGCATCAGGCCAGCATCAGGCGGTACGGCTGTTCGAGGTGCGACTTGACCACGTTCATCCAGCGTGCGCCCGTGGCGCCGTCGACGATGCGGTGGTCGATCGACACCGAGAGGTACATCACCTTGCCAGGCACGCAGGCGCCGTTGCGGATCACCGGGGTGTCCTTGATGGCGTGCACGCCGAGGATGGAGACCTCGGGGAAGTTGATGACCGGCGTCGCGAACAGGCCGCCGATGTTGCCCGCGTTGGTGATCGAGAAGGTGCCGCCCGTCAGGTCGTCGACGGTGATCTTGCCTGCGCGCGTGCGCTCGGCCAGCTCCTGGAGCTCCTTCGCCAGCTCGCCGATCGACTTCCGGTCGACGTCCTTGATCACCGGCACGATGAGGCCGTTGTCGGTGTCGGTGGCGATGCCGAAGTTGAAGTACTTCTTCACCACCAGCTCCTGCGTCACCTCGTCGAGCGAGGCGTTCATCATCGGGAACTGCTTCATGGCCGCGACGACGGCCTTCATGATGAAGGGCAGGTAGGTGATGTTGATGCCCTGGTCGGCAAACGCCTTCTTGGCGTCGCCGCGGATCCGCACCAGCTCGGTCACGTCGATGTCGTCGACGTAGGTGAAGTGGGTCGCGGTGTACTTCGACCGCGTCATCGCCTCGGCGATCTTGCGGCGCAGGCCGCGGAACGGGATGCGCTCCTCGGTGCGGCCGGCAGGTGCCGGCGGGATCGCGACCGGCGTGAAGGCGCGTGCGCCACCGGCCTGGGCGCCTGCGGTTGCAGGTGCGGCGGCTGCTGCAGCGGGTGCCGAACCGGCATGGGCCGAAAGGTCGTCGTTGGTCACGCGGCCGCGCGGGCCGGTGGCCGTCACGGCACCGAGGTCGATGCCCATCTCGCGCGCACGGCGGCGCGTCGCAGGGGCGGCAAGCACCTTGCCGGGCGAGCTCTGCACGAAGGCGGCAGGAGCGGGAGCAGGGGCAGCCGCCGCCGGAGCCGCAGGCGCCATCGGCTTCGCGGCCGGGGCCGGCACCACCACGGGTTTGACCGGGGCGGGTGCGGGAGCCGGGGCGGGCTTCGGTGCCGGGGCGGGAGCTGCTGCGGCGGGAGCCGCTGCAGGCGCTGCACCGCCGGCGGCTCCGGCGTCGATCACCGCGATCACCGAGCCAACCGGCACGACGTCGCCTTCCTTGCAACGCAGTTCGGCGATCACGCCCGTGAAGGGCACGGTGATGGTGACGGTCGCCTTGTCGGTCATCACCTCGACGAAGGGATCCTCTTCCTTCACCGGCTGGCCGGCCTTGACCTTCCAGCTGACGATCTCGCCTTCGGCGATGCCTTCACCAATGTCGGGGAGCTTGAATTCCTTGAGGGCCATGGGTTCTGCCTGTTCGTGTCGTTGGTTCGCTCTGGGGTCTGGTCTCGATGCGCAGCGGGCTGCGTCTCACCAGTGGAAGGTCTTGTCGATGCCGGCCATCACGCGTGCGACGTCGGGCATGTAGAGGTGTTCGAGGGTGTAGGGGAACGGCGTGTCGAAGCCCGCCACGCGGACCACCGGGCCCTCGAGGTACTCGATGCACTTCTCGGCGACGATGGCTGCGATCTCCGCGCCGTAGCCGCAGGTCTTGGGTGCCTCGTAGACGACGACGCAGCGGCCGGTCTTGCGCACCGACTCCAGCAGCATCGGCTCGTCCAGCGGCACCAGCGTGCGCAGGTCGAGGACCTCGATCGAGCGGCCCTGCTGGGCCGCCAGTTCGGCTGCCTGCTCGCAAACCGACACCATCGCGCCGTAGGCGACGACCGTGCAGTCCGTGCCCTCGCGTGCGATGCGACCCTTGCCGATCGGCACCACGTGCTCGCCCAGTGGCACCTCGCCCTTGCCGTGGCGGTAGATCTTCTTGGGCTCGAGGAACATCACCGGGTCCTCGTCGCGGATGGCGGCGATGAGCAGGCCCTTCGCGTCGGCAGGCGTGGAGGGGATCACCACCTTGAGTCCGGGCGTGTGGCAGAAGTAGGCCTCGCTCGACTGGCTGTGGTAGTGGCCGCCGCGGATGCCGCCGCCGTAGGGCGAACGGATCACCATCGGGCAGGTGTACTCGCCGCCGCTGCGGTACCGCATCTTCGCGGCCTCGCTCACGATCTGGTCGAAGGCCGGGTAGATGAAGTCGAGGAACTGGATCTCGGCCACCGGGCGCATGCCGTAGACGGCCATGCCCACCGCGGCGCCGATGATGCCGCACTCGGACAGCGGGGTGTCGAAGCAGCGGGTCTCGCCGAACTGCTCCTGGATGCCCATCGTGGCGCCGAAGACGCCACCCTTCTTGCCCACGTCCTCGCCGAAGACGACCACGCGGTCGTCGTTGGCCATCTCGGTGCGCAGGGCGTCGGTGACCGCCTCGATCAGCGTCATCACCTTGACGCCGGGCTTGCTCGTGCTGCTCTTGGTGTCGGTTGCGCTCATGGCTTGCTCGTGTGCTGTACTGGCGTGGTTCGGTTGAGAGGACTCAGAGGGGGAAGTGGCCGACTTCGGAGCCGACGGCTCCCTTGGCCATGAGGTCGAGGAGCTGCTGCTTCTGCTCCTTCAGCTGCGGCGTCTGGTTCATGTAGACGTCCTCGAAGAGGGTCTCGGGCGCCGGGTTCGGCGTCGCCTCGGCGGCCGTCACCGCAGCCTGCAGCGCGGCCTTGGCGGCCTCCACGACCTCGGCCTCGAACTTCTCGCTCCAGAGCTTCTTGTGCTTGAGGTACTGCTGGAACCGCTGGATCGGGTCCTTCTTCTTCCACTTCGCGTGGACCTCGGGGTCGTGGTAGCGGGAGGCGTCGTCGGAGCTGCTGTGGGATGCGATGCGGTACGTCACCGTCTCGATGAGCGTGGGCCCCTCGCCGCGGCGTGCGCGGTCGACGGCAGCCTTGGTCACCGCGTACACGGCAAGGATGTCGTTGCCGTCCACGCGCACGCCCGGCATGCCGTAGGCATGGGCCTTGATGGCGTACGACTCGGATGCCGTCTGCTTGTGGCCCGGCACCGAGATCGCCCAGCCGTTGTTCTCGACAACGAACACGACGGGCGCCTTGTAGACGCCGGCGAAGTTGAGGCCGGTGTGGAAGTCGTTGGAGCTGGTGCCGCCGTCACCGCAGTACGTCATGAACACGGTGTCGTCGCCGCGGATGCGCGCGGCCATGCCTGCGCCCGCTGCCTGCGTGAGCTGGGTGCCGATGGGGGAACTGATCGAGACGAAGTTTGCGCGCCGGAAGCTGTAGTGCACCGGCATCTGGCGACCCTTGGAGGTGTCGCCGGCGTTGCCGAACCACTCGCACACGATCTGTTCCATCGGCACGTCGCGCAGCAGCAGGATGCCGGGCTGGCGGTAGGCCGGGAACAGCCAGTCGCTCTGCTTGAGCGCGTAGGCGGTGCCGAGGTGGGAGGCCTCCTGGCCGGTCGACTGCAGGTAGAAGCCGATGCGTCCCTGGCGCTGCAACGCGAGCCCGCGGTCGTCCATGAGGCGTGTGGTGACCATCAGCCGGTAGAGCTTCTGCAGCTCCGCCGCAGGCAGGTTGGGGTCCTTGCCCTTCGGGGCCTTTCCGTCGGTGTCGATGATCGTGAGGAGGTCGAGGCTCATGGAGTCTCCGGTCAGGACAGTTCGGTTGCGGGCGTGCCGCTGCTGCGCGTGCCGGCGGCCGCACGGGCGGCCTCCAGCTCACGACGCTGGCGGATCATGCCTGCGAGGTAGTACTCGGCAGCCTTGTAGCTCGAGCGGACGAGCGGGCCCGAGGCCACGTACAGGAAGCCCTTGGTCATGGCGCGCTGCTCGAGCGCGGCGAAGCGGGCCGGGGTCACGTGTTCGCGCACCGGCAGGTGCTTGATGGTGGGGCGCAGGTACTGGCCGAAGGTCACGACGTCGACGCCGTGCTCGCGCAGGTCGTCCATCGCCTGCTCCACCTCGCGGTCGCTCTCGCCCAGGCCCAGCATCAGGGAGGACTTGGTGACCACGCCCGGCAGCAGTTCCTTGGCGGTGCGCAACACCTCCATCGAGCGGACGTAGCTGCAGCGGTGGTCGCGCACCCGGGGGGTGAGCCGCAGCACGGTCTCCACGTTGTGGGCGAAGACGTCCGGCCGGCCGCGCAGCACGCCATCGACTTGTTCCCGGTTGCCCTGGAAGTCACCCACCAGCGCCTCGACCAGCATTTCCGGGTCGCGGCGCTTGATGGCGGCAATGGTCTGCGCCACGTGGTCGGCACCGCCGTCCGGCAGGTCGTCGCGGTCGACCATGGTCAGCACCACGTACCGGAGGGCCATCGCCTGGCAGGCCTCGGCGACCTTCTCCGGCTCGCCGGCGTCGACCGGGTTGCCCTGGGAGTGGGTCTTCACGGCGCAGAACCGGCAGCCTCGGGTGCAGGTGTCGCCCAGCACCATGAACGTGGCGGTCCCGCCCGCCCAGCACTCGCCCATGTTGGGGCACTTGGCTTCCTCGCACACCGTGTGGAGGTTGCGCTCGCGCAGCAGGCCCTCGAGCCTCGCGACCGTCGGGCCGGAGGGGATCGGCACCTTCAGCCAGTCCGGCTTGGGGCCCGGCGTGACGCGCTTGGTGAACTCGATCGACATGGTGGGCGGGGGAAACGAGCCGAGGAGGATAGGTTGCAGGATCCGGGCTGGTCCAGTTACATACCCAAGAGTATGCTTCAATGGGATACCGGCCGGTATCTCAAGCAGGCGAACCGATGGCACGACCCCGCGACCCCCAGCTGCAGGAACGACTCCTCGAGGCCGCCACCGCCGAGTTCGCGGCCCGCGGCTATGCCGGCGCAACCCTCGACGGCATCGGCCGCCGCGCCGGGGTCACCAAGGGTGGCGTCTACTTCCACTTCCAGGGCAAGGAACAGCTGTTCTTCGCCGTGCTCGACCATTGGCGGCAGGTCCGGCGGCGCCAGCTGCAGGTCCCGGCCCCGAAGGCGGGTGGCGGCGCCGAGGCGCTCCGCTCGTTCCTCGCCGCCTACCTTGGCTTCCACTTCCACGCGCCCGAGGCGACCCACCTGCTGCGCGTGCTCGCCACCGAACTGCGAGGTCGCTTCACCTCGCGGTTGCGCGAGGACGACCGGCAGGAGCAACGGTGGCTGCGCGCTGCCGTGCGCGACCTGATGGTGCAGGGATCCAGCGACGGCACGTTGTTCGCGGAGGACCCCGCGCTCGCTGCCTTCCTGCTGGCCTCTGCCGTGGCCGGCATCCTCGAGCAGTGGCAGACGGCTGCTGCGGATGTGGGTGCCTTCTGCAGCGAGGAGCAACTCGCGAGCGAGCTGGTGGCCCGCTACACGACGGGCTCGAAGGCCTCGCCGCGGCCGGACTTCGGCTTCGAGCCGACACCGCCATGACGACCTCGCCCGAGCCCGATCGCAGCTGTGCGTGGTTGCACACCGTGGTCCCGTTCTGTTTCGTTGCCCCGCACCATGTCCGTCCCTGACGCAACCCAGGCCGCGCAGGCTCCCGTGCCCGCGCCCGCAGCTCCCGCGGCGCGCGGGAGGGGGCCAGCCTTGCTGGTGCTCGGGCTGATGGTGGCATGGGTCGCCCTGCGCCTGCCGCTCCAATTGCCCGCGGCGCTGGCCAGCTTCGGCGAGGACCGGGTCAAGTTCGAGGCAGCGCTGCGCGTGCCGCCGGAGCGGCTCGTCGAGGTGGCGGCCGGCATCACGCCTGCAATGGTGGACGTGCTGCGCCAGCAGGCCGGCGGCGACCCCGTGGTGGTGTACGGGCCCGCGACACCCGAGGCCGAGGCCTGGGTGCGGCTCATGTTCGAGCGACTCAAGAACCTCACCTACCCGCGCCCGCGCGAGTTCGCGTACGCGCTCGGCATCGACGGGCCGCAGGGTCTCGCGCGGTTCGTCACGCAGTCCAACGAGAACCGGCTCCTCGTCCTCGACTACAGCCAGTCGCAGGCAGAGCTGCCCGTTGCCGCGCAGTTCGAGGATGCGGGCCGCGGGCTCCACATGCGGTTCTGGCGGCTGCGCAAGGCAGGTCGCCGGTGACGCTCGGCCTTGGCGAACTTGCCTGGCTGCTCGGTGCGCCGCTGGTGCTCGGGCTCTTCTCGCTCCGCGCCATCGGCATCCGCCCCTCCGACGACCGCATCGCCTGCCTCGGCTGGTCGTGGATGCTCGGCTGCCTCGCACTGGGCCTGCTGCTGTTCGCCTGGCTCCACCTCGGCGTGCCCGCCTGGCTCTGGTGGACGGCCATCCCCTTCGGTGCCATTGGCACGGGTCTCCTCGCCGCCCAGCCAAGGCTGCGTGCACCGCGTGCAGCAACCGCGCACCGTCCCTTCGACCCGTGGTTCTGCGGGTTCGTCGCACTGGGGGTCGCGTGGTGTGTGCTCCAGGTGGGGGCCGGCGCGAGCTGGCCCTGCATCGAGGGCGACGAGGGCAACATCTGGTCGCTCAAGGCCAAGTCGCTGCTGTTCGACCCGCTCGCGAACGGCTTCGACGCGGCGCAGCGCCACAACCTGCACCCCGACTACCCGATGCTCAACCCGCTCCTGCAGGCGTGGGTGAACGCGGGCAGGACCGAGATCCTGCACTTCGAGAACCGGCTGCTGGTCCAGTGCTGCGGCATCGCAATGTTCCTGGCGCTCGCCGGAGCCCTGCGCGCGCGGCTGCCCGGCTGGCTCGCCGGTGCGGTCTCGCTCGTCGTTCTGCTCGAGCCCGAGTTCACCGACCAGTGCCGTCTCGCCTACGCGGACGGGATGGTCGCACTAGGGATCCTTGTTGCCTGGGACGCATGGCTGCGCGGGCGCGAGCAGGGACGGCTGGCGTGGCGCTGGCTCGCGGCAGCCGGCCTCGCCTTCGCGTTGTGGTCCAAGAACGAGGCCATGATGTACGCGGCCGCCTCGTTCGGGGGGCTCGTGCTGGGTGCCCTCGTCCACCCACCGGCTTCGTGGCGGCCGCACCTCCGTGGCATCGCCTGCCTGTCGCTGCCTGCACTCGTCGTCGGGTTGCAGGCATGGTTCAACCACGAGCACGGCCTGCAAAACGACCTGCTGGGCGCCAACCCGACCGGGCAGACCCTCACCCAGCTCGTCGTGGCCCAGTTCGACGAGCGTGCCCCGACCGTTGCCATGCGCGCAGCCTCGGAGGTCTTCTCGTTCCATGCCGCGCATGGCGTGCTCGCCCTCGTGCTGCTGGCGCCCCTGCTGCTGCCGTTGCGCGCGTTCTCCCGCGAGCTCACGGGCCTCACAGCCATGCTGCTCGCGTCCTTCGTCGGCATCCACCTCGTCTACGTGGGCAGCTTCCTCGACCTGCAGTTCCACCTGGGCACGTCCCACGCACGCGTGCTGTTCCAGCTCGTGCCGCTCGCCATGCTGTGGTTCGCTTGCATTGCACGCAGCCTGCTTGGCGGCGAGGCCCCCGGCTCGGAGACTGGGGCTCCGTCCACGCCCGATGCCGCACCACCGCCCAACCACGATGCGCAGCCCGCTGCCAGCTGACTTCCTGCTGAGCGTGGTGGTGCCCGTCTACAACGAGCGGGCGACGCTGCGCGACGTCGTGATGCGCGTCCTCGCCGTGCCGGTCCGCAAGGAGGTGGTCCTCGTCGACGACGGCTCCACCGACGGCTCGCGCGACATCGAGCGCGAGCTCGCCCAGCTGCCGGGTGTGCGCGTGATCCTTCACGAGCACAACAAGGGCAAGGGAGCCGCCTTGCGGACCGGGTTCCAGGAGGCGCGCGGCGACCTCGTCGTGATCCAGGACGCGGACCTCGAGTACCACCCGGAGGACTACCCGCTCCTCGTCGACCCCATCGTGCGCGGCGAGGCAGACGTGGTGTACGGCTCGCGCTTCCTCGTCGACGACCGCGACCCGGGCCGCGAGCGCGACCTGTTCCACCACTACCTCGGCAACCGCGTGCTCACGTTCGTGAGCAACCTGTTCACCGGCCTCAACCTGACCGACATGGAGACCTGCTACAAGTGCATGCGACGCGACGTCCTCGCGGACATCGTCATCCGCAGCAGGCGCTTCACGGTCGAGCCCGAGCTCACCGCAAAGCTCGCCAAGCGCGACGTCCGCATCCACGAGGTGCCGATCCGCTACGCGGGTCGCGGCTACCACCAGGGCAAGAAGATCGGCTGGAAGGACGGCGTGGCGGCTCTCTGGGCGATCGTGCGCTACCGATTCTGGGACTGACCCGGTCTCAGCGCACCGCGCAGCGCCCGGTCTCGCAGGACCTGCGGCCCAGCAGGTTGCCGAGCGGCACGCGCCAGCGGGCGAACACGCGGTAGCCGAGGTCGGCAAACCAGCGCAGCACCGGCCACCCCGTGGGGGCCATGGCCCAGCCGAGGCCCACGGCAGCCCACGCCTCGCGCACCGCGGACATGCCCGTCACGACGGTGCCGTCCGCACGGACCCCGTGCAGCCAGCGGTGCACCGCGTCGCGTTGCACGCCCCACGCTGCAGGGTCGAAGGACTCGGCTGCGATGTCCACGGCGGCAAAGCGCCCGGCCCGGTTGCGTCGCAGCAGCCACTCGACCTCGCGACGGCACATCGGGCACTCGCCGTCGTACAGCAGGGTGAACGGTGCGCGCTCCATGCACGCTCGTTCGCCCGTGCCCCGTGTCGGATGCGCTGGGCTCAGAGTGCGGCTTGGCCGAGGTGGGTGGCCAGCCAGGCGGTCGTGCCGGCCACGGCGCCCCATGCCAGCGGCGAGTCGACGCGGCGGAGGGCCCGCCAGTACCCGGGCAGCACGGACGTGGGGAGTTGCCAAACCTGCCGCAGCAGGTCGCCCAGCCCGAGGGGGCGGCGGCGCACCCAGTGGGGAGTGCTCAGCAACGCGAGCAGCAACGTGAGCGCGGCGCAGGCCAGTGCGAGGCAGGCGAACATGGCGAGGGGGAGCGCGACCAGGCCTGCGTGGAGGAACACGACCCACTGCACCGTGCGGTCCGCATGGCCGTTCGTGGCGAGCACGGTGCAGGTCGCGAAGGTTGCTGCGGCCCCGGATGCTGCGTGCAACACGGTGCCGACCGTGCCGCGGCGACCGGGAGTTGTGGGCGTGTCGTTCAGAAGACGAGTCCGCCGCCGATCACGAAGCCCGAGAAGTTCTCGTCGAAGCCGCGGTAGAAGACGCCGCCCTCGACGTCGCTCTCGTCCATCGACTGGCCGCGCCATGCCCAACCGAGGTGGAACGAACCCATGCCCGCGCGGATCCGCAGGCCCAGGTCGATGCCGTAGAGAAGCATCGAACTGTCGGTCTCGACCGTGCCGGGGTCGGTGGAGCAGTTGGTCCAGCCGCTGCCCAGCGACAGTCGGGACCCGGCCGTCAACACGGCGCCGTCCCAGTCCGACAGGAGGAACTCGGGCTCCAGCTCGGTGCGGAAGCCGATCGTGTCGAACTGGACGGTCTCGGTGCCGAGGCTCGTCTCCTGTTCGAGGCCGTAGCTGTTGACCAGGAGGCCGAAGCGCAGCGGCAGCGAGAACCGATCCTCGGACCAACGCTGGGAGATGTGCAGGTACAGGTCGACGGCGGCGGCCATGACGTCTTCCACGCCCGCATCGTCGAACAATCCCTCGTCGCTGCCGAGGAAGCCCAGTCGGACGCCGCCGCCGAAGCCAGTCTCGCCAAACCCCTCGACCCCGAGTTCCAGCATCACTGCGGAGTCGTCGCCGTCGAGGTTGGTCCCCGAAGTGTCGTGCTCGAGCTTGCCCACGGCCACGTCGGTCCAGACCTGCAGCCTGGGCAGGAACTCCTTGCTGGCGCCCAGGTCCTCCTGTGCGGTGAGGCAGGGACCGAGGGCAAGTGCGGCAGTCGCAGCAAGGGAGCGACGGAAGCTGTTGGCGTTCATGCGGGCATTCTCGCCTGCCGCGAGGTTCCGGCACAGGAAATGTGCCTCAGCAACGGGGTCCAACCATGCAGCGACCTGTGCGGGGGTCCGCGGGGCGTGGGCTGCGCAGCCATGCAACCGGGCCCGGGCAGCCCGGTTGTCGTGGAGCGGTTCGGAGTCCGCCGCTAGCCTTCGCCGCACCCGGACCATGGCCCACAAGCTCCTCCTCGCCCTGACGCTCACCCTCCTCGCGGCCTGCAGCACTGCCCCGCGCACCGCCAAGGGACTCGACCGCTGCATCTGGATCGACCGCTGGGACTGGACCAGCGCCCAGCAGATCGAGAGCGCGATCGAGGACTGCCATCAAGCCGGGTTCACGTCGGTGATCTTCCAGGTCCGCGGCAACGGCACGGTCTTCTACCCGAGTCGTCACGAGGTGTGGGCCGAGAAGTTCGGCCACAAGGACCCTGGATTCGACCCGCTTGCCGTGGCCGTCGAGGCCGCGCACCGGCGTGGCATGGAACTGCACGCATGGCTCAACATGGCTCCCGGCTGGGTCGGGGACAAGCCTGCCACCGACCAGGGGCAGCTGTGGAACAGCCGCCAAGCCTGGTTCCTGCGCACGCGCGACGGATCGACGCAGAAGCCGGAGAAGGGCAAGTACCTCGCGCTCAACCTGTGCCTGCCCGAGGTGCGCAGCCACCTGGTGACGTTGTGCACCGAGGTCGTCTCCGGCTACGCGGTCGACGGGCTGCACATCGACTACATCCGCTTCCCCGACCCGGAGAACGGCGACCAGGATGCGCTCGGCGTGGACATGCAGACGCTCTCGATGTTCTCGCTCGCCACCGGCAAGCCGAGCACTGACGAGGAGGCGCTGCGCAAGTGGCAGGCAGACTGCGTGACCACGCTGGTGCGCGACGTGTCTGCCGCCGTGCGCGCGGTGCCGGGCAAGAAGGTCGTGCTGAGCGCGGCCGTGTTCGCCGACCCTGCGGTCGCGCTCCGCAAGGTGCGCCAGGACTGGGGTGTCTGGGCGAAGAAGGGCTACGTCGACTTCGTGCTGCCCATGAACTACACCCCGGACGACAGCATCTTCGCGCGCCGCGCACGCGAGGAGGTGCGTCTGGGCGGCAGCCGCAAGGTGGTGATCGGCGTGGGTGCCTACATGCACAGGGACCCGCAGCAGACCCTCAGCCAGATGCGTTCTGCGCTGGCTGCCGGCGCGCGCGGGGTCGGGTTCTTCAACTACCGCACGCTCTTCGGCAAGGTGGAGGGCGTCACGCCCGAGCACCAGGCGCAGCTGCGCGACGCGATCTCGAGCTGGTTCCGCAACGAGAAGTGAGGCGCGCGAAAGGTCCCTGCCTCACGGCAGGAACTTGTTCACTTCGCGCAGCTTGCGGGGCAGGTACTCCTCGATCACGAAGTTGAGTCCCCACTTCGCGAGTGCCTGTTGCTCGGCGCGGACGCCCATCTTGAGCAGCGACTCGATGGCCCTCTGCCACTCCTTGTGCGCCACGAAGAACGGGTCGTTCTTGAGGGCGTCGCGGGCGCGCTTGATGTCCACCTCCTGCAGCGGGTGGGTGGCGTCCTGCAGCTTGAAGTCGATGATGTCCTGCGGCGTGACGCCCAGGTAGCGCGCCTGCGGCACGCAGAAGAACTGGTTGAGGTGCACGGCGTTGCCCGAGCCCACCTTCAGCGTGCGGTAGATGTTGGTGAAGCCGTAGGGGTCGCAGTCGTTGAACGCGTAGACCGGGATCCGGCACTCGTCGCTCAGCTTGCGGATGAATCGGCGCGTGGCGCGCGTCGGCACGCCTGCGGTCTCGACCAGGATGCAGTTGTGCGAGCGCCAGAACTTGTGGTTGTTGAGGCGCTGGAACATACCGCCGGTCTCGATCGCCAGGACGAACTTGGCCTTGGTCTCGAACTTGAGCTGTTCGACCGAGTGGGGGATGGCGTACGAGCCGGTGGCAAAGCCGGTGCAGTCGATGCGCACCTCGCGGTTGGTCTCCGGGTCGCGGTCGACCACGATGAGCTCTCCGGCAACCGCTCCGCCGTGCTCCTCGGGGTAGAAGCGCAGCTGTTCGCGCGTGATGCCCTCGAGCGAGAAGAGGGCCTCGATGTCGTCCATCGCCGCGTCGGACTCGGGCTGTTCCGCGAACTTCGCGTCACCCCAGTTCTTCGACACGTAGTACGCCTCTCTCTTGGTGGCGAAGTCGTCCTGCTCGACCATGTCCTTGCTGAGCGACATGAGTCGCAGCGTCTGGGCAAACGTCTTGACGGTGTTGACCGTCAGGGTGCGCTCGACGCGCGCCCGGCCCATCTGGAAGAACCCCGCCTTCTTGTCGTACTGCGCGTTGCGCAGCGAGCGCTCGGGGAACTTCAGCTCGGGCTTCTCGAGCTTGAGGATGCGGCTGTGCACCGACTCCGCCGACTTGCGGATCTCGCGCAGCGTGACCTTGTCCAGGTCCGTCAGTGGCTTGCGCTCCTTGGGTGCTTCCTTCTTGGTGGCCATGTTCTCGTGGTCCTGTCAGTGGATGTGCTCGGGTGGGGCGGACGCGGCTCAGAGCTTGCGGCTCTTCTCCAGCACGTTCGTGAGGTTCTCGACGGTGGTGGCAGTCTGCTTCTCGTCGAGGGTCAGGATCTCCTTCAGCGCCTGGGCGACGTGAGGGATGTACATCTGGATGTAGTTGCGCTTCTTGTACTCGTTGGCGAGCTTCTTCCCCTTGCGCACGTGGATGCCGAGCTGTCGGCCGCAGTCCATCAGTGCGAGGCGCAGCTCGTTGAGGATCTCGGGGTAGCCCGCGATCGCCTCCTTGGACTCGGAGGTGAACGGCACCCACACCGAGGCGATGTGCACGAACACGACCATCGGACCGATGGGCAGGGCGCCCTTCGGCTGCTGCAGTCCGTAGTTCTTCCAGTTGGTGACGATCACCGACTTGGTGACGGCGCATGCCGACTGCTGGAACAGGAGCGGCACGCGGTTGGCGTAGCGGATCAGGCGCACGGGCTCGTCCGCGTTGCCCATCAGCGCCTCCTCGTTGCCCTTCTGGCGCTTGACCTCGATGATCTTGCCGGTGTCGAGCATGGCCAGCGAGTCGCCGGGCTTGCCGAACGCGATGCCGACCTCGATGGCGAAGGGGTGGCCGCGGTAGACCACCGGCGGGCGCGACTTCGCGACGTAGAACTCCGCCTCGACCTCCTTCTTGAGGCCGGCGAGGATCAGGTCCTCCCCGATCGGCGCGATGCAACTGAGGGGCGGCGCCATGATCTTGGTGGCGTCGATGGCCTTCTTCAGCCGCGTTGCATCCTCGTTGGCGAGCTTGCGGGGGTTGGTCTCGGGCTTGATGCCGGCTGCCTCGCAGATCTCCCTGGCGACCTTGGGGCCGACGCGCGAGAAGTCCTCCTGCAGGAACGCGCTCACCGCGCGGTTCTCGCTGTCCTGCAGCATCTTGATCAGGATGCCGAGCTCGACGCCGTGCGGGTGCGGCTTGATCTCCTCGACCTCCTTGGGCAACTCCTTGGTGCCGCGTGCGTACTCCGTCACCAGGCCCTCGGGGTCGGTGTACGTGATCTGCACGTGGGGGTTGGCGACGGCGGCCAGCTTGAGGAACTCCTCGACGCTGCGCTGGCCGCGGCGGTACTCGCCCTCCAGCTCGATCGAGACCTCGGTGCCGTGGTCCTTGTCCCACTGGACCTCCTTGTCGGTCCACAGCGGGCGGTTCTTGGACGAGTCGATGCGGATCTCGAACTCGTAGGCCAGGGCCTTCCTGCCCGTGCGGGTGCGAACGCGCACGGGGTTGCCGGTGGTGAGCTGGCCGTACATGCCTGCTGCGCTGATGCCGATGCCCTGCTGGCCGCGGCTCTGGCGCAGTCGGTGGAACTTGGATCCGTACAGCAGCCTGCCGAACACGTTGGGCACCTGGGCTCGCACGATGCCGGGCCCGTTGTCCTCGACGACCATCGTGAAGCGGTTCTCGTGGCCCTCGACCTTGAGGATGGCGACCTTGATGTCGGGGAGGATCCGCGCCTCCTCACAGGCGTCGAGGCTGTTGTCGACGGCCTCCTTCACCGCGGTCAGCAGTGCCTTGCGGGGGCTGTCGAAGCCCAGCAGGTGCCGGTTCTTGGTGAAGAACTCGGACACCGAGATCTCGCGCTGCTTGCTGGCCATCTGCTCCGCGGTCGTCCCGCGGCGTGCAGTGCCGTCGTCCTTCGTGGTGGCGGCCTTCTTCTCGGCCGCTGCTTCGAACAATGTGCCCTGGTTGCTGTCTTCGGTCGTCATCGGGAATGCCCCTCCGCCTCCGAGCCTGCGAACCCGGGCTCCGCGCCCGGCCCCGCGAGGCCTGCTTGTCGGGCTTCGTGCCAGAAGCGACGCAGCCCACGAATGTCGTTGTCGTCGAGAACGTAATGTGCGGCGCCCTCGGTTCCATCGCCGGATCCGGTCCTGCTTCCGACTTCGTGCGCCCGCTGCAGGAGCGGCGTGATGCGCGCGGCATCCGCGCCCGGCGCGAGCAGCCATACCGCGAACACGAACGGCAATCCGGTCCAGCGTCGCCACTCGCGTCCCAGGTCCCAGACCTCTCGGGTGCCGGCCTCGGCCGCGAGGCCGTCGTCGCCGATGAGCAGCACGAGGTCTTGGGGGAGGTCGTCGGGCCTGCGGGTCGGGCGGATGGTCTCGAAGGTGCAGTCCGGCGCAACCTCGCTGCGCCGCGGGCCCGCGAGCAGGATGCGCAGGAGCGTCACGGAAGTGGCCGAGCTCGCGTCGAGGCCGACGCTGCGGACCGGCGACCCGCGGCGGCGGAACGCGCGCACGGACCGGATCTCCTCGCGGCAGGCGATCCCGAGCCCGGGAACCACGCGGTAGCCCGGTTGGCGCACCGCCTCGATCGAGCTGACCAGCGCTGCGTCGAGCCGGCCTTGGCGCAGGCCCTCCACCAACTGGGTCGGCACCGCCCGCGTGAGCTGCACCCCGGGGGCGGACTCCAAGCCTGCCAGCAAGGGCCTGCCGACGCCGAAGGGAACTCCACCGATGCGGATCACGATGCGCGGCGCACCTTAGGAAAGGGGGACCACCGGGTCCACACCTTGCTCCTCGCGCGCGCACGGCCCACACGGCACCCTGTCCGCCGCATGGAACCCACTCCCGCACCGCGTTCCCCCAGCCGTCGCACCCTGCTGGGTCTCGCTGTTCCCGCTGCACTGGTGGTGGCGTGGTTCGCCGTGAAGCAGGGTGTCCGCACGCACGTCGACGGGGTGATCCAGGCCTCGATCGGCCGGCCGCTCGCGGACTTCTCGCTCGAGGACACCACGGGCAGGAGGTGGACGCGGCAGGACCTGTTGGGGCGCCGGGTCGTGCTGCACTTCTTCCGCTCCCACTGCCCGACGTGCGACGTCGAGGCCCCCGAGTACCGGGCGTTCGAGCAGGAGGTCGGCGACAATGCCCTCATCCTGCACGTGGTCACCGACCGGGTGATGGGATTCGCGCCGGAGGAGACCGCCCGGACCATTGCCCAGAAGGCCTTCCGTGCCCCGGTGCTCCACGCGGACGAGGCCTTCATGGAGTCCCTGCACAAGGTGGAGTGGTCGCGCGTGACGCCGGTCACGTACCTCGTGGACCGGGAGGGCATGATCCGCACCGCGCTCCGGGGCCGACAGGTGCAGGCGACCCTCTCCGACCGTCTCGCCGGGCTGCCCTGAGTCGGTGCCCGGTCCACTGGCCGCGGCTGGTAGACTGCGGTCCGCATGCGCCGTCTCCTGCCGCTCCTGCTGCTCGTGCCCCTCGCCGCCTGTGGCGCCGGGT
Organism: Planctomycetota bacterium; assembly: GCA_041178545.1. Lineage (GTDB taxonomy): Bacteria > Planctomycetota > UBA1135 > UBA1135 > UBA2386 > JBEATZ01. The sequence continues at coordinate 72,673 of JBEGVB010000017.1, read as the reverse complement.
TGGTGGCAGGCCTGAGCAACAGCGGCAGCGATCCTTCCAGCCAGCCGCCTGCACCGACCCTCAGCATCCCGGACGCGCGCATCCCGCTCGTGCCTTCCCAGCTCACCGGCACCACCTTCCGCACGGTGGTCGTGGGCAATGCGCAGATCCAGCCTTCCGCACTGCTGCAGGTGCAGGTGCGCGCACTCGGGCTCGAGGTCGACCAGTCGTCCCCGCTCATCGTGTCGGGACAGGGCGGGTCGACGGTGGTGGGTTTCGTCCTCCGCACCGACCCGTTCGTCGCCGCCACGGGCGACCCCACGCTGGCGGACGTACCCGGGCTGCTTGCCGTGAAGGTCAACGGGGTCGACGTCGCGCCGCCCGCTCCCGTTGTGCTGCTCCGACAGCCAGCTGCAACGCTCGTGCTCGGCCCCGGCGAGGACGAGCAACTGCTCTCGCCACTGGGCAGGTCCGTGGTCCGGGTGCAGGTGTCCGGGCTCCGCAGCACGCGCGTCGAGGACCTCAAGCTGCTGGTGGTCACTCCCACGCTCGCGACGCCGTCCGTGTCCACCACCAGGCTGTGCCTCGGGCTCACGCTCGAGCCAGGGCCAGCCGGCACGCAGGTCGTGGGGGGCGAGGCCCCGGCAAACGAGTTCCCCGGCCTCGCTCGCATCGTCGTCGAGGACGCGGTGGCGGGGCGCTCCACGGTGGTGGAGGACGCGTACTATCGGCCCGACGTGGCGGTGGCGCTCCCTGCGCGCGGTCCGACCACCGGCGGCAGCCTCGTGACGCTCATTGGCACTGCACTCGTCCCGATCGACGGGAGCAGCGAGCCTGCTCGCCCCGACTTCACGAGGGTGTCCCTGCTGCTGCGCAAGGGCGGTCGCGAGGTCCAGCTCGACCCACGCGACCTCCGCCCCGCCGAGTCCGGGCTCGACCGGCTCGTGTTCACGATGCCGTTCTCGCCGGACGGGAGGTCGGGCCAGGTGGACATCGTGCTGCGCGTGTTGCTCGGGCAGGTGGAGGTCGAGGTCACGGCGCCGGACGTGTTCCTGTTCGCCAACCCGCAGCCGGTGTTCGGTCCACGCGGTGCCGTCCTGGACCGCGACGTGCGCGCCGCCACGACGATCGGACTCGAGGCGGTCTCGCAGGGCGGTGCGCCTGACTTCGCATTGCTGGCGGAAGAAGGCGGCGCAGGTTCGCTCCAGCTGCTCGCGGCGGAGGAGAACGGCATGTTCATCCGCTTCGGGCCGCCGCGTGCCATCGGCGACCCGCAGGTCCCCGCCGAGCGTGGACCGGTGCAGATCTGTGCTGCCGACTTCGACGGCGACCTGGTGCCCGACGTGCGCGCCACCAACCAAGGCTCCCTCACGGCAACCGACCAGCTGGTGCTCGGCCAGCAGGCCCCGCTGGCTCCGCTCGGCAACGTGCTGCGCACGGCGTCCCTCGCCGGTGCGGTGCAGTCGGTGCCGGCGGACCTGGACCGCGACGGCATCCTCGACGTGTTGCTCTTGCCAGGGCCGACGTCGCCCGCGCCCCAGCTGCCCCGCGTGCAGCTTGCACGGCCGACGGCTCCGGGCACGCCCGCCTTCGTCGACGGCGGGACCATTCCCGTGCGGGCCGGCCCTGTGGACCATGCCTCGATTGCCGACCTCGACGGCGACCAGTTCCTCGACATCCTTGTTTTGCGTGCCGGTGCCTCGCCGCGCCTCGACATCGCCTACGGCAACGGCAACGGCACCTTCCTCGCGGGGCCGCAACTCGACCTCGCCGTCCCCGACTTCACGCCGGACGCAGCAGCACTGGGTGTCGGCGTGCACGCATGCGGCAACCTGCTGCCGCGCTCCCTCGCCGTGGTGGTGGGCGGTGTCCCGACGAGTTCCTCGACCCCGAGCATCCTGGCGGTGCTGCGCCCCACCGGAGCCCGGGGCTACCGTCAGCCCGAGGCTCCCGACGTGTTGTACCTGCAGGGGCTCCAGTTCCGTCACAGCCTGGCAGCGGACCTCGATGCGGACGGCGTCGTCGAGCTTGCAGTCGCCACGAGCGGTGATACGGCCGCCGTGCCCCTCGGGTTGTTCGGCTGGAACCTCGTGGCCCAGAACTTCCAGCCGATCTTCGACGGCATCGAGAGCGGCTCCGAGCAACTCCTGTCGATCGGCGGGCTCTGGTCGGGTGTCGCGTTCCCAGCGGACCCGGTGGCCGGCCGCAACGAGGTACGGGCAGTCTTCGTGCTGCACGACAGTGCGTTGGACGGGTTTCGCGAACGCCGTCTCTCGACGCTGCTGGTGGGTCCGGGCCCCAAGCTCCTCGCCCCGGACGCAGGTGGCCAGGTGCCGATCCCCGTGCGCAGCCTCGTCGGGGGCAGCTTCACCTCGCCGCGCGTGGGGCAACGCGGTGCCACGCTAGACCTCGCACTCGGCGGCACGGGTGAGATCCGCCTGCTGCGCAACGACGGTGCCGGCGGCTTCTTCGGACCGGGGCCCGTGCTGGCGGCCCCCTCGCTGATCCCCTCGACCCTGGCTGCCGTGCAGATCACCCCGGAGTACGCAGGGGTCGACGCCCTCGCATTCCTGCGTTCGGACGGTGCCCTGTCGATCTGGACGCAGGCGCCGCTCAACTCGCTCCGCACCAGCACCGACCTGCGTGCGTTCGCTCCCGAGCCGCTGCGCAGTGCCCCGGTTGCTGCAACCAGCCGCATCCGCAATGCCGACCTCGACGGCGACGGGACCAGGGACCTGGTCGTGCTGGTGACGTTCGACCTGCAGGACCCCGGCGAGGGCGACGCACTGCTGCTGCTGCTGCGAGGCAAGGCCAGCTACGCGAGTGGCGAGTTCCCCTTCCACCTGCCTGCATCGCCTGCAGCCGTCGGCCTCACCCACGGTGGGGCAACCGACCTCGCGGTGGGCGACTTCCGCTCCCAACCCGGCAGCCAGGCCCTCGAGGTTGCGGTGGCCGTGCCCGTGGCAACCCAGACCGGTGACGACAACCACGTGCGGTTCCACCGCCGTCAGGCGGGGACGCAGCCTGCGCTCGACGTGCTGGTCCGCAGCAGCATTGCAGGGGGCCCCACTGCGTTGGTGGCCGGCACCGGTCCCACGCGCCTCGGAGCTGCCGACTTCGACGGCGACGGCACCGTCGACCTGCTGGTCGCGTCGCAGGGAGACGCAACGCTTCGCCTCTTCCGCAACGACGGGTCGAGCGCCTCGGACCCGCTGGAGGTCGACGTCGGGTCCTTCCGGCAGAGCCTCGGTTCGCCGTTGCCCACTGCCGTGGGTTCCATCCGCGACCTCGTGCTCGGCGACATCAACGGCGACGGCAACGTCGATGCCCTCGTCGCGGTGGAGTCCCTCACCCAAGGTGCCCGCAGCAGTTCGGTCGCCTTCTACCTCAGCTCGGGCACCGGCGAGCTTGCGGGGCCGTCCTTCGTCTCGCCGACCCGGCTCGGCGACCGCGACAGCTCGATCGTGCTCGACCTTGGCGACTTCAACGGCGACGGCGTCCTCGACCTCCCGGTCGCATGGGGCACGGCCCAGAGCGGGGACCGCAACGTGCGCGTGCTCTTCGGCGGTTCGCGCTGATGCTTCGCGAGGGGCGCGCAGCTATCCTGCGGCCCATGTCGCTGAGTTCGCAACCCAACAAGTCCTCGGGCGGCGCCAAGCCCGTGCTCAACGTCGCGATGGTCGGCCACGCCTTCATGGGCCGTGCGCACGGCAACGCCTACCGCCAGGTCAACCACTTCTTCGACCTGCCGGTCGACGTCGTCCCGCTCGTGGTCGTCGGCCGCGACGGGAAGCGTGCCGCCGAGGCAGCAGCAAAGCTGGGCTTCGCGGAGTCCTCCACCGACCTGAAAGCAGTCCTCGCGCGCCCGGACATCCACGTCGTGGACGTTGCGACGCCCAACGACAGCCACTTCGCCATCGCGATGGCTGCACTCAAGGCAGGCAAGCACGTGCTCTGCGAGAAGCCGCTGGCGATGACCACGGCCGAGGCCAAGGCCATGGCAGCAGAGGCGCGGAAGCGCAAGGTCAAGGTGGGCCTGTGGCACAACTACCGCCGTGCACCTGCGACCCGGCTCGCAGCGCGCATGATCGCCCGCGGTGACATCGGCGAGGTGCGTCAGGTCCGCGCCGTCTACCTGCAGGACTGGCTGTCCGACGCATCGGTGCCCGCGAGCTGGCGCACCAACCGCAAGGCCTGCGGCTCGGGTGCCCACGGCGACCTGAACGCCCACCTCGTCGACCTGACCCGTGCGCTGACCGGGCTCGAGTTCACCGCGGTCTGCGGCATGCAGCAGACCTTCACCAAGGAGCGGCCCACCGGCGACGGCAAGACCACCAGCAAGGTCGACGTCGACGACGCATTCTGCTTCATGGCGAAGTTCTCCAACGGCGCCATCGGCACCTACGAGGCCACGCGTGTCGCTCCTGGCCGCAAGAACTTCAACAAGGTGGAGGTCAGCGGCACCAAGGGCACGATCGTGTGGAACCTCGAGCGCATGAACGAGCTGGAGTTCTTCAGCTTCGAGGACACGCGCGACGCGCAAGGCTTCCGCACGATCATGTGCATGGACTCGGTGCACCCGTACGCGGCGCACTGGTGGCCGGACGGTCACATTGTCGGCTACGAGCACACCTTCGTGCACCACCTCGCGGACTTCGTCGACTGCCTGCACAGCGGGGAGGCGTTTGCGCCCGACTTCGCCGACGGTGTCAAGGTGCAGGCTGTCCTCGATGCCGCGCTGCAGTCGGCCAAGGACGGCAAGTGGGCGAAGGTGAAGGCCTGACCCCCGGCAGGACAACCAAGAGGACAAGACCATGATGAAGGGACCCGGCATCTTCCTGGCGCAGTTCATGAGCGACGCTGCGCCTCTCAACCGCTTCGACACGGCCTGTGAGTGGGCCGGCAGCCTTGGCTACAAGGGCGTGCAGGTCCCCTCGTGGGACAAGCGCTGCATCGACCTGCACCGTGCCGCGGAGAGCAAGACCTACTGCGACGAGCTGATGGGCACCGCCCGCAGGGCCGGCATCGAGATCTCCGAGCTGTCGACGCACCTGCAGGGCCAACTGGTGGCCGTGCACCCTGCCTACACGGAGATGTTCAAGGTGTTCGCGCCCGAGGGCGTGCGCACCGCCGCCGAGATGCACAAGTACGGCAGCGAGCAGGTGAAGCTGTGCCTCAAGGCCAGCCGCAACCTCGGACTCAGTGCCATGCCCACCTTCCCAGGAGCCCTCATGTGGCACACGGTCTACCCGTGGCCACAGCGTCCGGCTGGACTGGTGGAGGAGGGATTCAAGGAGCTCGCGCGCCGCTGGCGGCCCCTCCTCGACTATGCCGAGGAGATGGGGGTCGACTGCGCCTACGAGGTGCACCCGGGCGAGGACATCCACGACGGCGCCAGCTACGAGGCTTTCCTCGACCACGTCGACCAGCACGAGCGCGCCAACCTGCTGTACGACCCGAGCCACTTCGTGCTGCAGCAGCTCGACTACCTCGACTACATCGACCGCTACCACGAACGAATCGTGTGCGTCCACGTGAAGGACGCCGAGTTCCGGCCCAACGGCCGCGTGGGTGTCTATGGCGGCTACCTGCCCTGGAAGGAACGGGCAGGCCGCTTCCGCAGCCTCGGCGACGGACAGGTCGACTTCAGCTCGATCTTCTCGCTGCTCACCAAGTACGGCTACAAGGGCTGGGCCGTGCTGGAGTGGGAGTGCTGCTTCAAGGACAGCCAGCAGGGCGCCGAGGAGGGGGCTCCCTTCATCGAGGGCCACATGATCCGTCCGCCCGCCCGCGCGTTCGACGACTTTGCCGGCGGCAAGGTGGACCAGCAGGCGATCCGCAAGGTGCTGGGCCTCGACAGCTGACCCGGGCCTGCTGCGCGCTCACTGCCGACGCAGTGCGCGCGCAGGCCGCAGCCCGATCGACCGGTCGGATGCGCTGGCCGGGACCCCCGCACGCGCCGAGCTGCGTGCGGACACGAGCGTCCCGAAGGTGCTGCCGCCCCGCACCGTCCGCACACCCTCGCCGGCCTCGCGCAAGCCGTCGCCGTTGCGAGCGGGCCTCGTGTAGGCGACCTTGGTGTCCCTGCACCACTCGGCGGCGTTGCCGTGCAGGTCGAACAGGCCGAAGGCGTTGGCGGCCAGCTGGCCGGTGGGGTGCAGGGCGGCGTCGAGCCATGCATGGCGCGGTGCCTCCGGCTCGACGAACGGCCACGGCTTCCTGCTTCCTGCCCGGCACGCGTACTCCCACTGTGCCTCGGTCGGCAGCTGCATCCCGCGTCGCCGCAGCATCTCGGTGGCCGTGTCCCAGCTCATGCCCGTCGCAGGCAGGGTGCTTCCCATGGCTCCTGCAGACGAACCGTGCAGCAACCGCTGCCACTGTGCCTCGGTGACCTCGGCACGGGAGAGCAGGAACGGTTCGATCCGTACGAGGTGCGGCGGCAGTTCGTCGTCCTCGGCACGCGGGTCGTTCTGCTCGAGTCCCGGCTCGCCACGGTGTGCACCCATGCGGAACTCGCCGCCCGGCAGCAGCACGAAAACGATGCCGCAGTCCGCGTCCGTCTGCAGCTTGCCGGTTGTCGGGTCACGGGCTGGCAGCGGTGCCGAGGTGCGTTGCGTCGTCAGGTCGAGGAACTCCCACAGCCCGGTCGTGCGGTCCATCCCGAGCGGCACGAGGGCCGCCTGCGGCGCGAGTTGCAGGCCGCGGTAGGCGTTGCTCGCCGTCCGCCCGTCGCTCTGCTTGATCGCACGTACGGCGTCCTCCCACGCAGTGCGGTGGGTGCGCTGCACCTCCACCCAATGCAGGCACTGGCGCTCCGCGTCCTGCACCAGCTGGAGGCTGCCGTCGGCACCGCAGAATCGTTCGAGCTCGGGCAGCAGCCGCTCGAGACTGCGGCGCAGGTGCATGTCGGCTGGCGCCGTGGCGCCAGCGAGCCTGCCGATCTTGGCGCGAACCTCCTCGACGGCTGCTTGCAGCACGAGGCCGTGGCGCGTGAGCCACTGGCGGATCGCCGGCAGCCTCGCTGGCTCGGGCGGGAACAGTGCCGGCAGTTCCTCTTCCGCCTGCCGCAGCAGTTCCTGGTTCGCGAGCAGCAGGAATCCGGCATCGGCGCGGGCCTCGACCTGGAGCCGCGCTGCGGCCTCGGCATCCCGGCTCTCCTCGAGCTCGGACAGTGTTGCGAGGCTGAACAGGAGCGCGCCGACCAGTGCGGCGAGCGTGGCGGTGCCGGCCACCACTGCAGCAAGGTTGCGGGCGACGAACTTGCGCAACCGGTAGAGGTGGGTGGGATCTGCCGCCCGCACCGGCTCGCGTCGCAACCATGCCCGTAGGTCGGCGGCGAACTCGGCAACCGTGCCGTAGCGCTCCTCGCGGTCGCGCGCGATGGCCTTCATCACCACGGCATCGAGGTCTCCGCGCAGGGTGCGCCGCACCGCGTCCGGTGCGACTGCGCTGGGCGGTTCCACGGGATGGGTGGCGAGGATGCGTGCGATGCCGAGCGGGCCCTCGCTGCGGAGCGCGACGGAGGGGATGGGCAACCGTTCGGCGAGCAGCTCGTAGAGCTGGACGCCGAGCGCGAAAATGTCCGTGCGCGTGTCGACGTCGGTGCCCTGCGCCTGTTCCGGGCTCATGAACTCCGGGGTGCCCATCAGGGTGCCGTGGAAGGTCATGCCGGCTCCCTGCAGCGGCTCCGTGAGCGACTTTGCGATCCCGAAGTCGATGATCTTGGGACACGCCTTGCCGTCGACCTCGTCCACCAGCACGTTGTTGGAGGAAAGGTCGCGGTGCAGTACTGCCTTCTGGTGCGCGTGCTGGACCGCACCGAGGACGTCGAGGAAGAGCTCGACACGTCGGCGCACGCCCAGCCGTTGCGAACGGCAGAACTCGGGCAGTGCGACGCCGCGCACGAACTCCATCGCGAACCACGGCTGGCCTGATGCCGTGGACCCTGCGTCGATGAGGCGCGCGATGCCCGGGTGCTCCATGCGGTTGAGCGCCTCCCGTTCGGCCGCGAACCTGCGCATCAGTTCGCGCGAGGACTGGGCGCGGCGCAGCACCTTGACCGCGAGCTGGCGCACCACCGGCTCGCGCTGTTCACAGAGCCACACGTCGCCGAAGCCGCCACGGCCCAGCAGGCGTACGACGCGGTAGGGCCCGATCTGCTCCGGCTGTGGCTCGTTCGCGGGCCCGGCCGGGGCCATGGCCTCCCCGAGCGCCTCTGCGACCCAGCTGCGGAGCACGCTGGCGTACATGGGGTGCGCGGCGCACAGGGCGGCGAGGGCGGCGTCCCGCCCGGCGTCGTCGCGTTCGAGTGCCGCGAGCACCTGTTCCTCCAGCTCCATCGGCAGGTCGGCGAGAGCCCGCCGGTCCGCCGGTTGCCTTGGCTCGGCCATGGGGCGGATGATGGCCTCGCGGCCCGGCATCGCCAAGCCTGCCTTGGCCCGCGGCCGCGTGCCTGTGGTAGCCTCCGGCCCATGCGACGGACGGTCCTCGCCTCGATACTGCTGGGCAGTGCCCTGGTTGCCCAAGACCTGCAGTGGCAGCTGCCAGAGCGCGGTGCCGCGGTCTACCAGCGCCAACTCGCGGTCGAGACGGCAAACGAGCCCAAGGATGCCTGGGTCCCGGAGCCCTGGGCGGGGCGGCCTGCCGAGGCCGTGCTCCTGCACGGCGAGCTGGACGCAAAGCGCCTGCGCCACGACGTCGTGGTGGCCGAGCCCAGGCAGTTCCTCGCTGCCGTTGCCCTCGACCTCTCGCGCACCAAGGCCGGCAGGTCCGAGCTCGTCGTCGAGGGCTGGGACCGGTTCCGTCCCGTGCGTGTCGAGGTGACGTGGGCAGCGCTTGCGGAGGACGGCACCCAGTCGTTCGAGGCCACGGTCTCGGTCGACCCCAAGGTGAGTCGCGACGGGTACGTGCCGCCGCCCCAGGCCCCGCGGATGACCGGGACCTTCCGCGGCACCCGCACCGTGGACCGGGCCCGTGGCCTCGTGAGCTCGTTCGAGGGGTCGGCAACGTTGTTGCTGGAGCACCCCAAGCACAAGGACTGGGACCGGGAGCACCCCGAGCGCAGGCAGCAACTGAAGCTGCGCGACGCGTGGCGCCTCGACCGGCTGCTCGCACCCGAGGACCCCGAGTTCCGCACCCGCGTCGCGGACGGCATCCGCAAGTCGGTCGAGGCACTGCGGCGGCAGCTCGACCAGCGCATGAACATCCAGCCGGGCGGCGACCCGTTCCACGACGCCCAGCCCGGCGAGCTCGCACTCATCCTGCTCGCACTCATGCGCGGTGGAGAGGATCCGCGCAGCGAGCACATGCAGAAGGGCTACGGCCAGCTGCGCAAGCTCGTCATCCAGGGCACCTACTCGCTTGCGGTCGCGATCCTCGCGGTCGAGGCCCTGTACACGCCGCCTGGCGAGTGGGCCGACCTGCGCTCCGGCCGCATCAAGACCCCGCTGCCGCGCGTGCTCTCCGCCGAGGACGCCACCCTGGTCGCGGAGTGGACCAAGGAGCTGCTCGACAACGTCGACACGACCGTGGACCAGGCGTACCTGCGACGCTGGCACTACGGCCCGTCGCAGTCATGGGACAACAGCAACACCCAGTACGCGTTGCTGGGTCTGTACGGCGCACTGCTCTGCGGCATCGAGGTTCCTGCCCAGGTGTGGCCCGCTGCCGCCAACCACTGGCTCCAGGTCAAGGCGGTGGACGGTCCGTCCGGAGCCCTCGACCTCGTGCTGCAGTCCGACCTGGGCAAGAGCCGCACGCGTGCTGGCGGCAGCGCCAAGCTGCAGCCCGTCGGCTGGTCGTACCAACAGGGCGGCCCGCCCACGGGTTCGATGACCACGGCCGGCATCAGTGGCCTCACCGTGTGCGCATCCGCGATGCGCATGCAGAAGCGGGGCAACCCCAAGCTCCTCAAGGACATCGACACCGCGCTGCGCGGCTCGTTCCTCTGGTTCGAGCGCAACCTCACGGTGCGCCACAATCCCGGCCCGCGGCACGCATGGGGGGGCTGGTTCCACTACTACCTGTACGGGCTCGAGCGAGCCTGCGAGCTCAACCAAGTGGCGCTGCTCGGCGGTCGCGACTGGTACTTCGAGGGTGCCATGCAACTGCTCTCCAGCCAGAACGCGGACGGCAGCTGGGGCGGTTGGGTGGACACCGCCTTCGGCCTGCTCTTCCTCAAGAAGACTGCGTTGCCCGCGGTGACCGGCAGGTAGCCGCAGCACCGTCGCCGCCGTAGGCTTCGGCGATGCGGTTGTGCCTCCTGTCCGTCCCGGTCTGCGCCCTGCTGCTGGGTGCCTGCGCCACGTCCCAGCAGAGTCCATCCGGCGAGCAGGTGACGGCGTTCACCGGCGCGCGCATCCTGCCGGTCGACGGACCGCCCATCGAGAACGGCACGCTGTTGGTGCGGGGCAAGACGATTGTTGCCGTGGGTCCTGCGGACGCGGTGTCGGTCCCTGCCGACGCAGTTCGCGTCGACCTCGGCGGCAAGGTCGTGGTCCCCGGGCTCGTCGACAGCCACTCCCACATCGGTTCGGTTGCGGGCGCCGACTCGTCCTCGCCGATCCAGCCCGAGGTCCGTGCGCTCGACTCGATCCACGTGCGCGACGCCGGTGTCCGCAAGGCGCAGGCAGGCGGCATCACCACCGTCAACGTGATGCCTGGCTCGGGCCACCTGCTGAGCGGCCAGACCATCTACCTCAAGCTGCGCGACGGCCGCACCGTCGACGACCTTGCCGTGCGCAACGCGGACGGTTCGGTTGCCGGCGGGATCAAGATGGCAAACGGCACCAACCCGTTGCGTGACCCGCCGTTCGCAGGCACCCGCGGCAAGGCGGCCGCGCTGATGCGTGCCCAGCTGCACCGTGCCCGCGACCACCGCGACAAGATCGCCCGGGCTGCAGGTGACCCCGCCAAGATGCCGGAGCGCAACCTCGCGCTGGAGGCGCTGGTCGAGGTGCTCGAGGGCAAGCGCATGGTCCACCACCACACGCACCGTCAGGACGACATCGTCACCGTGCTGCGGCTGCAGCAGGAGTTCGGGTTCCGCGTGGTCCTGCACCACGTGAGCGAGGGGTGGAAGGTCGCGGAGGAGATCGCGGCGGCCAAGGTGCCGTGTTCGGTGATCGTGATCGACAGCCCGGGTGGCAAGCTGGAGGCGGTCAACATGGCGCTGCAGAACGGCGCCGTGCTGGACCGCGCCGGCGTGCTGGTGGGATTCCACACCGACGACGGCATCACCGACTCGCGGCTGTTCCTGCGTTCTGCCGCCCTCGCGGTGCGCGCCGGCATGGACCGCACCCGCGCCCTCGAGGCACTCACCATCGCGAACGCTCGCATGCTCGACATGGAGTCGCGCGTCGGCACGCTCACTCCGGGCAAGGACGCCGACTTCGTCGTCCTCTCGGGCGACCCGTTCTCCGTGTACACGCGCGTCCTGTCGACGTGGGTGGAGGGTGCCAAGGTCTTCGACCTCGACGACCCTGCCGACCGGCTCCTTGCCGAGGGCGGCTACGGTGCCAGCGACGACCAGGTGTTCTCGATGTGCTGCTTCGGCGCACAGGCAGGTGGCCAGTGAGTTCCGTGCTCTTCCTCAGCGGTCTCCTGCTGCTGTCGCCCCAGGACCCGGCAGCATCTGCACCTCCCGCCACCACCCTTGCCGTGCGTGCTGCAGCGCTGCACACGATGGCGGGTCCGGTGATCACCGACGGCATGGTGCTGGTCCGCGGCGGCAAGATCGCGGCCGTTGGCCCCGCCAGCAGCATCGAGGTGCCTGCAGGGGTCGAGGTGCTGCGTGCGGAGGTGGTGTTGCCCGGTCTGGTGGACGCGCGTTCCACCGTGGGCCTGTCCGGCATCCTCAACGTGCCGCACGACCAGGACCAGCTGGAGAAGTCCGGCGCAGTCCAGCCCGAGTTGCGCGCCGTCGACGCATTCAACCCCCGCGAGGAACTGGTTGCGTACCTGCGCGAGCACGGCATCACGACGGTGCACACCGGCCACGGGCCCGGCGCGCTCGTCTCGGGGCAGACGATGGTGGTGAAGACGGCTGGGCGCACGGTCGAGAGGGACACCCTCGTGCCGCTGGCCATGGTTGCGTGCACGCTGGGGGACGGCGCCCGGGGCGGCGGCAAGTCGCCCGGCACCCGAGCCAAGTCGATTGCCATGCTGCGCGAGGAACTGCTCAAGGCACGCGAGTCCGTCGCGCGCCGCAAGGAGGGCGACCCGCCCGCGACCGACCTGCGTCTCGAGGTCATGCAGAAGGTGGTGCAGCGCGAGGTGCCGCTGCTGGTGGGTGCCAACCGTGCCGTCGACATCCTCGGTGCCCTGCGTGTGGCCAAGGAGTTCGACCTGCGCATCGTGATTGACGGCGGTGCCGAGTCGTACCTCGTGTTCGACGAGTTGCGTGCAGCAGGCGTGCCCGTGGTCCCGCACCCGACCATGGCCCGCACCAGCGGCGAGCTGGCGAATGCCACGATGACCCTGCCGAAGCTGCTCGCCGGGGCAGGCATCCCCTTCGCGCTTCAGAGCGGCTACGAGGCCTACGTCCCCAAGACGCGCGTCGTCCTGTTCGAGGCCGGCGCCGCAGCTGCCTACGGCCTGGCGCCCGAACGCGCGCTCGCTGCCGTGACCATCGAGGCCGCACGGCTGGTGGGGGTCGCCGACCGCGTGGGCTCGCTGGAGGTCGGGAAGGACGCGGACCTGGCGCTCTTCGACGGCGACCCGCTGGAGTACACGACCCACTGCACGGGTGTCGTCATCGACGGCGCGGTCGTGAGCCGCACGGTTCGCTGAGCGTCAGCCCGCAGGCTTGGACAGCAGGACCCAGGCCTTGCTCGGGTCGTCGGAGTCGTGTGCGGCCTCGAGCCGCCACGGGTCGCGACGCAACCATGCATCGAGGTCCTCGCGCCCGAGTTCGACGCCGCACCAGGTGTCGTGCTGCTCGCCCTGTCCGTCCCACCGCTTGGTCTTCACGAGGAAGCGTGCGATGCCGCCCGGCTTGAGCACGCGGAAGGCCTCGTGCACGTAGTCCGCGATGACCTCGCGGTCCGGCACGTGCTGGAAGACCTCGAAGCTCACCACGACGTCGAACCAATGGTCGGGCAGCCCTGCGAGGCTCCTGCCGTCACCGAGGTGCAGGTGCACGTTGGGGTGGTTGCCGAGGCGTGCGCGGCCCTGTTCCACCATCGACGGGCTGATGTCGATCCCATGGGCCTCGGCGAACAGGCCGGCGAAGAACGGCATCATGCGACCGATGCCGCAGCCGATCTCCAGCAGCCGCATGTCGTGCCGCAGCAGGTGCTGGATGGGACGCAGGAGGTACACGACGCTCACGCATCCGCTGAGCCCGAACTCGAAGCCCTCGTGCTCGCGCGTGTTGATGTAGTAACGCGCGTTCTCGCGGGCCCTGCGGTCCCAGTCCTCGCGCATCCGTCGGGTCACGTCCCCGTCGCCTTGCACCATGGCAGAAGGCTAGCACGGGCAGGACTTCGAGGACCTGCGACTATTGCGTTGCCGAGACGCCGGCGGCACGGGGACAATGAGCGTCTCGTCCGTTTCCCAAAGGAACCCACATGCAATCAGGAGCCTCGTCTCTGCGGGGAGACCGTCTGCTCTTCGCAGGCTGTTTCCTCGCGCTCATTGCCACGGCATTCGGATTCATCGTCCGTGCCATGCTCATCGACACCTGGGGTGTCGAGTTCGGGCTGACCCAGACCCAGAAGGGTGAGATCTTCGGCGTGGGCCTCTGGCCCTTCGCCATCAGCATCATCCTCTTCAGCCTGGTCATCGACCGGGTCGGCTACGGCAAGGCGATGGTGTTCGCATTCCTCTGCCACGTCGTGTCCGCATGGCTCACGATCACGGCGAAGGACTACGACGACCTGTGGCTCGGCACCTTCATCGTGGCCCTCGGCAACGGCACGGTCGAGGCCGTGATCAACCCTGCCGTGGCCACGATGTTCCGGCAGGAGAAGACCAAGTGGCTCAACATCCTGCATGCGGGCTGGCCGGGCGGCCTGGTGCTCGGCGGGTTGTTGGCATTGAGCCTCGGTGAAACCGACTGGCGCTTGAAGGTTGGCCTGCTGATGGTGCCCACACTGCTGTACGGCGTGATCCTGCTGCGCTGCCGGTTCCCCGTGCAGGAGCGCGTGGCGGCAGGCGTGAGCGACCGCGAGATGTTCGCGGAGATCGGCGGCCTCGGCATGTTCATCGTGCTGGCCCTCGTGTGCCTGGAGCTGGGCCGCGTGTTCGCGTGGTCGTCGGGCCTGACGCTCGGCGCCGCCGTCGCGCTCTCCCTCCTGTTCGGGGTCTACGCCCGCAGTGCAGGCAGGCCGATGTTCGCGTTCCTGTTGCTGGTAATGATCGTCCTGGCCACCACCGAGCTGGGCGTGGACAGCTGGATCACCCCGCTCATGGAGGGCGAGTTCAAGCCGATGGGCATCAACCCGGTGTGGGTGCTCATCTACACTTCCTTCCTCATGATGGTGCTGCGCCTCTTCGCCGGCGCCCTCGTGCACCGGATCTCGCCGGTCGGCCTGCTGTGCGTCTCCAGCCTGCTGGCAGCCATTGGCCTGTGGTCCCTCGCCGGCGCAACCGGCGCGATGATCCTGCTGGCGGCGACCCTGTACGGCGTGGGCAAGTCGTTCTTCTGGCCCACGATGCTCGGCATCGTGGCAGAGCGCTTCCCGCGCGGCGGCGCCCTGACCCTCAACGCGATGGGCGGAGCGGGCATGCTCGGCGTGGGCGTGGTCGGCGCCGTGTTCCTCGGTTACATCCAGGACACCGAGGCGTTGCACCAGCTCCAGGTCAAGGACCCTGCCGTCCACCAGCAGGTCGTGTCGGAGAAGCAGTGGGTCCTCGGTTCGTACCAGGCCATCGACCCCGAGAAGGTGAAGGCGATCGCGGAGGCGCCCAAGCAGTCCGAGATCGCCGCCGTGCAGGAGGGGGCCAAGAAGTCGGCCCTCGCCACGGCCGCGACCTTCCCGGTCATCATGCTGGTGAGCTTCCTCGGCCTCGCGCTCTGGTTCCGCAGCAAGGGCGGCTACCGGGCCGAGCAGCTGGGCTCGCACTGAGAGGTGCACCCCGCGCAGCGATGTCGCGCATGGAAGTGCGCGGCGTCGCTGCTAGGCTTGCACCATGCTCGACATCCAACGGCAGGCAGGCAGCGGCGGCAAGGTCGCCTACCACCTCAAGGGTCGCATCGACGGCCAGACCAGCGAGTCGCTCTACACGCACATCGTGAAGGCGGAGGGCAAGGGCCTGAAGTCCCTCACCCTGAGCCTGGCAGGCGTCGACTTCGTCAGTTCTGCCGGCATCCGCACCGTGCTCAAGCTCACGCGCTTCTGCAAGGACCAGGGTGCCACGTTTGCCGTGGCCGCCATGCAGCCCGGCGTCGCCAAGATCTTCGAGATCGCCGCGGCACTGCCCTCCTCGCAGGTCTTCGCGAGCGAGAAGGAGGCCGACGACTACTTCGAGGCCATGGCGCGCAAGGCCAACCGCAAGGACGACGGGGACGACTAGGTGGAGCAGTCCCTCCACCTGCGCTTGCACGTCGAGGAGCAGGCGGTGTTCGCCGCCCTCGAGCAGTGCGAGGCAGCGGCTGCTGGGTGGGGGCTTGGTGCCGCGGAACTCGGCATGCTGCGGCTCGCCCTCGAGGAGTTGCTGCTCAACGTGTGCCACCACAGCGGCCTGGGGCCGGACGCCCACATGGACGTCTGGCTGCGCCGGGACGTGGCCGCGTTGCAGCTGCGGGTCGAGGACCCCGGCCCGTCCTTCGACCCCTTTGCGCGCGAGGCGCCAGACCTGGAGCGCCCGCCCGAGGAACGAGAGATCGGCGGTCTGGGCATCCACTTCGTGAAGCAGACCAGCAGCCGCTGCGGCTGGCGTCGCGCGGCGGGCCGCAACGTGGTCGAGGTCGCATGGGACCTGCCGGGATGAGTCCTTGGCGTGCGATCTGGCAAATGCGCAGGTGCATGACACAATGCGCCCCGCGACGGACCAGCGGTCCCTCGTGAAGCGGGTCCCCAGCATGCTCACCGCCCTCCGACGACTCGCGCCCGGCCTGTTGCTGATCACGGCCGTCTCGGCGCTGCTGCTCTGGTCGGACTGGCAGTCGAGGCAGGCCCGCGGTGCGGGTGCTGCCCTGCGTGTCGCACTCGTGCAGCAGGCATCACAGCCGGTGCTCGACCAGACGGTAGCGGGCACGCTGGAGGCTCTCGAGGCGCGCGGGTTCCGCGACGGCGGGCGCATCAGCCTGCGCAGGTACAACGCGGAGGCGGACCTGCCGACGGCAAACGCCATTGCCCGCGAGGTGACCTCCGGCGGCAACGACCTCGTGGTCACCATCACCACGATCTCCATGCAGACGGTGGCCAACGCGAACCGTGACGGCGCGCGGGTGAAGCACGTGTTCGGCTGCGTCTCGGACCCCTTCTCCGCGGGCGTCGGGCTGAACCGCGACAAGCCGCTGGAGCACCCGCCGTGGATGGCTGGTTTCGGCTCGCTGCAGCCCGTGGAACGGTGCTTCTCGATCGCGCGGCGGATGAACCCCGGCCTCAAGCGGGTGGGCCTCGTGTGGAACCCTGCCGAGTCGAACAGCGAGGCACAGACGCGGTTGGCGCGCACCACCTGTGCGAAGCTCGGCATCGAGCTGATGGAAGCCAACGCCGGCCACAGCAACGAGGTCATGGAGGCGCTCGGTTCCCTGCTCTCGCGCGGCATCGAGGCGCTGTTCGTGAGCGGCGATGTGTGCGTGCTGGGTGCCGTGGACGTCGTGATGGGGACCGCGGCACGCGCCGGCGTCCCGGTCTTCTCCGTCATCCCGCCGACCTCGGCCAAGGGAGGGCTGTTCGACCTGGGTGCCGACTACACGGCCATCGGCCGCATGCTGGGCGACCTTGCCGCAGACGTCCTGGAGGGCACGGACCCTGCGACCGTCCCGGTCGAGAACCGTGTCCCCGAGATGCTGGTCCTCAACCGCAAGACGCTCGCTGCGTTGGGTGGCAGCTGGCAGTTCCCCGCAGAACTGCTCGAGGAGGCCGCAACGGTGGTGGAGGCAGACGGCCGCGTCGTGGACCGCCGTCCCAAGGAGCCCGTGCAGGCGAGGAACCGGGCCACGGGCAAGCTGCGCGTCGACCTGATCGAGTACGTGGAAACCCTGAACGTGGAGCTGGCGCGCGAGGGCCTGCTGGCGGGACTGAAGGAGTCGGGACTGGTCGATGGCGTGGACATCGAGGTCCGCAGGCGCTCGGCACAGGGCGACATCGCCACGCTGAGTGCCATTGTCGACGCGGCTGTCTCCGACGGCACGGACCTGCTGCTCGCCAGCACGACGCCCGGGCTGCAGACGGCGCTGCGACGCGGGCGCAACACCCCGACGGTCTTCACCCTCGTGGCGAGCCCCGTGCTGGCCGGCGCGGGAACGAGTGACACGGAGCACCTGCCCCACGTGACGGGCAGCTATGTGGCCGCGCCCCACGCGCAGTTGCTCGCACACCTCAAGGTGTTGCTGCCCCGGGCCAAGCGGGTCGGCACCCTCTTCGTGCCCTCGGAGGTCAACTCCGTCTACTTCAAGGAAGACCTCGAGAGAGCGGCCATTGCCGCGGGGCTCGAGCTGGTGACCGTCGGCGTGAGCACCACGGGCGAGGTGCCGGATGCCGCGATGGCGCTGTGCCAGAAGGGCATCGATGCCGTCTGCCAGATCTCCGACAACCTCAGTGGCGCGAGCTTTGCCTCCATCTCGATGGCTGCGCAGCGATCGCGCGTGCCGCTGTTCTCGTTCGCCATCGGGAACGCCGACTCGGGAGTCGTGATGTCGCTGTCCACCGACTTCCGCGAGAACGGCATGGAGTCGGGACGGATTGCCGCACGCGTGTTGCGCGGCGAGTCGCCTGCCCGGATCCCGTTCGTCCCGGTCACCAGGGTCCAGATGGCAGTCAACGTCAGGGTTGCCAGCGAGTATGGCATCACGTTCCCCCAGGAGATCCTCGCGAAGGCTGACCAGGTGGTGCGCTGATGGAGATCCAACGCAGCCAGCTGGCAGATGTCGTCGAACTACGGATGCAGGGCCGCTTCGACGCGGCATGGAGCGAGTTCGTTGCCGCTGCGATCGACGAGGTGGTGCGTTCGGGGTGCCACCGTGTCGAGTTGCACATGGCGGCCGTCGACTACATGAGCTCGGCGGCCATCCGCGTGTTGGTGCGCCACTTCAAGCAGTTGCATGCGATCCGCGGCAGGCTCTCGGTGACGAGCCCCAGTGCCCAGGTGGCCGGGATCCTGCAGATGGCAGGCCTCGCCAACCTCGTGCAGGAAACCAGCCGCGCGGAAACCCAGCCGGTGCCGCCTGCCGCCGTGCGCGAGGTGCGCGAGGGGACGCTGGTGGTCGAGTTGCACGGTGCCGGGGCTGGTGACCCGGTGCGGGTCACGGTGCACGGCGAGCCAGGAAGGGTACTGGCAGGGGGAGCCCGTGCGGCCGACTGCCGCGCGCTCCAGTTCCCCGCGGACACCTGGGGCCTCGGGATCGGCGCCATCGGTTCCGGCTACGCGGACTGCGAGTCGAGGTTCGGCGAGTTCCTCGCGGTGGGAGGCGCTGCCACCACCATGCCTGCCGATGGTGCACAGGTGCCGGACTACGTCGTCGCCACGGGCGAGCTGCAGCCCGGCGTGCAGGCACTCACTGCCGTCCGTGGCGTCGGCCGGTTCACCCACCACGGCAGGTTCCGTTCGGAGGCGGAGGGAGGCAGCATCGGCCTCTCCGACCTGTTGCACGGTGTCGTGGGACAGTGCGAGGCACCTGCGGTTGCGGTTGCCCTCGTTGCCGAGGCAGGTTGCGTGGTGGGGGCGCAACTCACCCGTTCCGTGGCCCTGCTCCGCGGCAGCAACCTGTTCGAGTTCCCAGCCCTGCGCGACCGCATGTCCTGCACCACCGAGCGCGGGACCGACCGCAGCACCGTGCTGGTGTGCGGGATCGTTGCACGTGAACCTTCGCCTGCACTGCGTCCGCACGTCCGCCCGCTCGGGATGGGCAGTGAGCTCCACGGGCACCTGCATGCACTGGTGTTCCCCTACCGTCCGGTCCAGCAGGGCAGCCTAGAACTCGGCGCCACGGTCCGCCAGCTGCTCGAGGGCGCGCTCCCCGTGTCCCTCGTGCACCTCCTTGCCGACGACCGTCCCTACGAAGGCATCGGCCAGACCGACCTGTACCGGGGCGCGCTCTGGTTCGCGCCCGTCGACCGTGTCGAGGAGGCCGGGTCGTGACCCTCCTGCTCGGCGCACTCACCATCGGGCTGGTCCTCGCGATGCTGGCACTCGGGGTGTACCTGAGTTTCCGCATCTTCAACTTCCCCGACATCACGGCAGAGGGATCGCTGACCCTCGGTGCCTCGGTGAGCGCGGTGCTGCTGCTCGGGGGCTGCGACCCGGTGGTCGCCACGGGTGCAGGCTTCCTCGCAGGATGCGCGGCAGGCGCACTCACCGGCATCCTGCACACGCGGTTTGCCATCAACGGCCTGCTGAGCGGCATCCTGGTGATGACCGCGCTCTACTCCGTCAACCTGCACGTGATGGGCAAGAGCAACGTGCCGCTCATGTCGCAGCGCACCCTGCTGACGGACGTGGAGCAGCTTGCTGGACTGGTGCTGCAGGGCGTGCCCACCGTGCGCATCGGGGTGTGGGACGTTGGTGCTCGCGACCTTGCCGCACTCGGCGGCATCCTGGTGCTCGTCGTGGTCGTCGCCTCCCTGCTGCACTGGTTCTTCCGCACCAACCTCGGCACCGCCATGCGCGCCACCGGCGACAACTCGCAGATGATCCGGGCGCTGGGCGTGAACACCGACAGGGTGCTGATCCTCGGCCTTGCCCTCTCCAACGGCCTGATCGCGCTCGCTGGTTCGTTGCTGGCCCAGTACCAGGGGTTTGCCGACGTGCAGATGGGCATCGGCATGGTCGTGTGGGGTCTCGCCAGCGTGATCATCGGTGAGGCACTCGTGGGCCATGCCACGCTCGGGCTGCTGATCGCGGGTGCCGTCATGGGCTCGGTGCTGTTCCGGCTGCTGGTGGCCGTGGCGCTGCGCTGGGGCCTCGACCCCAACGACCTCAAGATCGTCACGGCCGTGTTCGTGTTCCTCGCCCTCGTTGGGCCGCGCTGGCTGCGCGCCATCCGCAGGTCCCGGGCCGCTCCTGCCGGGGAGGCGCGCTGAGCATGCTGGAGATCCGCGACATCCGCCGGACGTTCCACCCGGGCACTCCCAACGAGGTGCGCGCGCTGCAGGGCGTGAGCATCGACCTCGCACCCGGATCCTTCCTCCAGATCATCGGCACCAACGGCTCCGGCAAGTCGACGCTGCTCAACGCGGTTGCGGGCACCTTCCTCGTCGACAGCGGCACGATCCGGCTCGCGGGCCAAGACATCACGCAATGGCCCGAGCACCGGCGTGCCAGGCTGGTCGGGCGCGTGTTCCAGAACCCGTTCAGCGGCACGGCACCGTCGATGACGATCGCCGAGAACCTGGTGCTGGCCGCAAGGCGCGGCATGCCGCGTGGACTCGGTTGGGCGCTGGACCGGCGGATGCGCGACGGGTTCCGCGAGCGCATCCGCACCCTCAACATGGGTCTCGAGGACCGCCTCGACAATGCGATCGGGAGCCTCTCCGGCGGCCAGCGGCAGGCCATCACCCTGCTCATGGCCACCTGGCGCAAACCCGACCTCCTGCTGCTCGACGAGCACACGGCAGCGCTCGATCCCAAGAGCGCCGACCAGGTCATCCGGCTCACCGACGAGATCGTGCGCCGGGACCGCCTGACCACCCTCATGGTCACGCATTCCATGCAGCAGGCAGTGAACCTCGGCGATCGCATCGTCATGATGCACCGCGGCAGGGTCCTGCACGACCTGCAGGGCCCGGAACGCGCACGCGTGCGGCCAGAGGACCTGCTCGACCGCTTCGAGCAGGTCCGCCGGCGCGAACAGATGGACTCCAACGTGGCAGCACTGCTGCAGCGAACCTATGTCTGAACCGACCGTCGACGCCCGCGCCATTGAGCAGCCGATCCGCAAGCGGATGCTGATGTGGTTCGCCGCCGTTTCCAGCCTGCTCGTGCTGGCGGGGAGCATCAGCTTCTACCGCCTCCGCGGTGCGATCGACGAGTTCGCTGCACAGAAGATGGACGCAGCGCTCGTCAGCGTGGAGGACCAGCTCAAGGCCGCCGACGAGGTGTACCGCGACCTGACCCTTGCCTCGCTTGCCGTGCTCGAGTCCGAGACCGGGAAGCTGGGTGCGCCGACAGTTGCAGGCGAAGTGGAGGTGGCAGGTCGCGTCGTGCCGTCGCTCCGGTTCGGTGGCACCGAGGTGTCCAACCGCTTCGAGATCGTCGACTCGGTGGTCGCGCTGCTGGGCGGCACGGCAACGTTGTTCGTGAAGACGGGTGACGAGTTCTACCGCGTGTCCACCAACGTGAAGAAGGCCGATGGATCGCGTGCCATCGGCACCATCCTCGACCCGCGCGGCAAGGCGATCGTCGCGATCCGCGAGGGCAGGCGATTCGAGGGCGTCGTCGACATCCTCGGCAACCCGTACTTCACCGCCTACGACCCGATCCGCGACGCTTCGGGTGCGACGATCGGCATCTGGTACACCGGCTACCAGATCGAGACCCTCAAGCAGCTGGGTGCATCGATCGCCGATGCCCGGATCCTCGAGAGCGGCTTCGTGGCCCTGCTCGACTCCAACCGCCGCGAGCTGTTCCACTCCACGCATGCCGAGGGCGACTTCCTCCCCGAGCTTGCCAAGGACCTGGCCCAGAGACCGCGCGAGGGTGAGTACACGGTTGGCGACCATCGCGTGCGTCACGAGCACTTCGCGCCGTGGGACTTCACGATCATTGCCACCACCTACCTGCCCGACCTCGGCAACCTGAGCTTCCGCATCGTGCGCGAGGTGCTGGGCATCCTCGCAGTGGTGGTCGCTGCCGTACTTGCGGCCTCGTGGTGGTTCGCCGGCCGGCTGTCGCGGGCCCTCGTCTCCGCCGAGGTCGCCAAGCGCGCTGCCGAGGCCGCACGCACCACGGCAGAGGATGCCAAGGTGGAGGCCGAGCAGGCCAACCGCACCAAGAGTGCCTTCCTGGCCAACATGAGCCACGAGCTGCGTACCCCGATGAATGCGATCATCGGCTACAGCGAGATGCTCATCGAGGAGCACGAGGACCTCGAGCCGGAGGACTTCGTACCAGACCTCAAGAAGATCCAGTCGGCGGGCAAGCACCTGCTGGCACTCATCAACGACATCCTCGACCTCTCGAAGATCGAGGCAGGCAAGATGACTCTCTACCTGGAGTCCTTCGACCTGCCCCAGACGATCGACGAGGTGGTCGCGACGGTGCAGCCGCTCATCGCAAAGAACCAGAACCGGCTCTCGGTCGAGTGCGACCGCACCGTCGGTGCGATGAAGGCCGACCTCACCAAGTTCCGGCAGACGTTGTTCAACCTGCTCAGCAACGCCTCGAAGTTCACGGACAAGGGCGAGATCCACGTTGGGGTGGCCGCAGTCGGGCCGGTGGGCAATGAGCGCATCCGCATCGCAGTGAAGGACTCCGGCATCGGCATGAACGCGGAGCAGATGGGCAAGCTGTTCCAGAGCTTCAGCCAGGCGGACAGCTCGACCACCCGCAAGTACGGCGGCACGGGCCTCGGCCTCGCGATCAGCCGCAAGTTCTGCCAGATGATGGGTGGCGACATCACGGTCGCGAGCGAGCCGGGCAAGGGCAGCACGTTCACGATGGAGCTGCCGCGCGAGGTCGTGATCGGCGAGGCTGCGGAGACAAGTGCTGCCGCTGCGCCCAAGAGGGAAGAGACGGGGCCGGCCGTTGCTGCGCGAGCCCGCATCCTCGTGATCGACGACGACCCCAGTGCTGTCGACCTCCTGCAGCGCTTCCTCGTTCGCGAGGGCTACGACGTCCAGTCCGCCGGCGGGGGCAAGGAAGGGCTCGAGGCCGCACGCAGGCTGAAGCCCGACGTGATCACCCTAGACGTGATGATGCCGGGCATGGACGGGTGGGCGGTGCTTGCCGCGCTCAAGGCCGATCCCGAGCTGTCGATGATCCCGGTCATCATGATGACCATGATGGAGAACAAGGAGCTCGGCTTCGCACTCGGGGCCGCCGACTGTCTCTCCAAGCCCATCGACTGGTCGCGACTCGACCAGCTGCTCGGCCGCCTCGCGGAAGACAGCGACCAGAGTCACGTCCTCGTGGTGGAGGACGACCCGGCGAGCGCGGACATGCTGCGTCGCACCCTGCACAAGGATGGTTGGCTGGTCGAGGTTGCCGGCAACGGCCGCGATGCCCTCGCCCATGTCGCCCGCAAGCGCCCTGCACTCATCCTGCTCGACCTGATGATGCCTGAGATGGACGGGTTCGACTTCGTCGAGGAGCTGCGCAAGAACCCAGGTGCCGAGAACATCCCGGTGATCGTCATCACTGCAAAGACCCTCACTCCCGAGGACCAGTCCCGACTCAACGGGCAGGTCAACGAGATCCTCCGAAAGGGTGCGTTCGACCGGAACGCACTCCTCAACCAGATCCAGTCGCTCGTCCGTCGCAAGTCCTGAACCACCGAGACCCCATGCCGAAGATCCTCCTCGTCGAAGACAACGAAATGAACCGCGACATGCTGTCGCGCCGCCTGGAGCGCAAGGGCTACGAGGTCGTCATCGCCGTCGACGGCGGTGAAGGGCTTGCCAAGGCGCGCAGCGAGTCACCGGTACTCATCCTCATGGACATGAGCCTGCCCGTCGTGGACGGGTGGGAGGCGACCCGCCAGCTGAAGGCCGACCCTGCCACGCAGGCGATCCCGGTGATCGGGCTCACTGCTCATGCAATGGCAGGCGACCGCGAGAAGTGCCTCGCTGCGGGCTGTGACGACTACGACACCAAGCCGGTCGAACTGGCACGTTTGCTCGAGAAGATGCAGGCGCAGCTCGTGCGGGTCGGTCACCCGCCCGCCACCTCGTGAAGTCATGAGCGAACCATCCAACCACGCGGGCGCCGACCCGTTCTCGCACCTGCGCCACGACCTGCGCACGCCCATCAACCAGATCCTCGGCTACAGCGAGATGCTGGAGGAGGAGGCCGTCGATGCACAGCCGGGCTTCGTGCCCGACCTGAAGAAGATCCAGAAGGCCGCGCGCAGCATGCTGGACGTCATCCAGGCGCGCCTCACGCCCGGTGCCGCAGCTGCCGTGCAGCCGGCACCCGCAGTGGTTGCCGCGCCCGCGCCGGCCGCCGAACTCGTGGCGGCACCAGCCGATGCCGGCGACGACGCGCCAGTCGTACACCGTGGCAGGCTGCTCGTGGTCGACGACAACGAGATGAACCGCGACATGCTTGCGCAGCGCCTCGTGCGGCAGGGCCACTCGGTGGGCATGGCCGCCGACGGCGAGCAGGCGCTGGCGATGGTGGCGGCAGAGGCCTTCGACCTGGTGCTGCTCGACATCATGATGCCGGGCATCGACGGATACGGCGTCCTCACGCGCATGAAGGCTGACCAGCAGCTGCGCCACATCCCTGTGATCATGATCAGCGCGCTCGACGAGCTCTCGTCGGTGGTGCGGTGCATCGAGGCGGGCGCCGAGGACTACCTGCCCAAGCCGTTCAACCCGACACTCCTGCGCGCGCGCATCGGCGCCTGCTTGGAGAAGAAGCAGCTGCGCGACCAGGAGCAGAAGACGTACCACGCGCTGGTGGAGAGCCAGAAGCACCTTGCCGCGGAACTCAAGGAAGCGGCTGAGTACGTCACCTCTCTCCTGCCTGCCCGCCTCGCGAAGGGGCCAGTGACCTCGGACTGGCGATTCCTTCCTTCGACATCGCTGGGAGGCGATGCGTTCGGCTACCACTGGATCGACCCGGACCACCTTGCCGTCTACTTGCTCGACGTGTGCGGGCACGGGGTTGGCGCGGCCTTGCTCTCGATCTCGGCCATGAACGTGATCCGCTCCCAGAGCCTGCCCGACACCGACTTCCGTCGGCCGTCGCAGGTGCTGCGCGGGCTCAACGAGGCCTTCCCGATGGAGGCCCAGAACGACATGTACTTCACCATCTGGTACGGCGTCTTCCAGCGGAGCGCGGGCCAGGTGACGTTCGGCAGTGCGGGCCACAACCCCGCCGTGCTCGTGGACGCCAAGGGTGTCGCCAACCTCAGCACCAAGGGGCCGATCATCGGCTTCCTCCCCGGCGTGGAGTTCCCGGAGGCGTCACATCCTGTTGCCGCGGGCAGCAGGATGTACGTCTTCAGTGACGGTGCCTACGAGCTGAAGAAGGCCAGCGGCGAGCGCATGGGGTTCGACGAGTTCTCCGCGTACCTCGACTCCCCAGCCGGGCGGGGTGTCGACCTCGACGGCGTGATCCAGTGGGCACGCGACGTGCAGCAAGGCAGTCCGTTCGACGACGACTTCAGCATCCTCTGGCTGCAGTTCTCCTGACCGGCTCGCGACGCACCCGAACTCGCCGCGGCAGTCGTCCTGCTCACCCTTTCCCGGACGGCTACGGAGTCGAGCCCAAGGCGTGGACCGGTTGAGAACTGCCAGACTGGCTCCTTGAGGGAGTTCGGCACCCGCCCCACCGGCGTTCGCCCGACCCCAGGAGGAGGAACCTGCAGTGCTTGCCGTGGACCTGATGACCCGAGGTGTTGCCACCGTTCGGCCCGAGGACACGCTTGCCACTGCGGTGAGGAGGATGCAGGAGCACCACTGCGGTTCCGTGGTGATCGTGGACCCGCAGGACTTCCCGCTGGGAATCCTCACCGACCGAGACGTGTGCATGGCCGCGCTGCACACGGACAAGCCGTTGTTGTACCTCCAGGTCGAGGCACACATGCACACACCCGTGCACACCGTGCGCGAGCGCGACACCCTCACCCATGTCGAGGGCGTCATGGGGCTGCACCGGGTGCGACGAGTGCCGGTGGTCGACTCATGGTCGCGGCTCGTGGGCATCCTGTCGATCGATGACCTCGCTCGCGAGGCACGCCGCACCAAGGACATCTTCGCCAGGGCGACCTCGCCTGCAGCCGTTGGCCGGACGCTGGTGGAGATCTGCCGACCGTCGCTGGTCGACAACGCGCAGGAACTCGCGACGGTGGGTCGGGGGCCGTTCGACCTGGTGCTGCAGGACATCATGAAGTCCGGGGTCAACGGTCATGGCAGCCCGCCGCGCATGACGGTGTCCGAGCGGCAAGGTCATGTCCCCGCACCCAGGAACCGTGCGTCCGGCGAGATCCCTCCAGTGGTGCGTCGCATCGAACCGCTTGCCGCGGAACCTGAGCGCAAGTCGTTCAAGCCAAGGCCCCAACGCGACCAGGAGCAGAAGTCCTACCTGGCGCTGGTGGAGAGCCAGAAGCACCTTGCTGCGGAACTCAAGCAGGCAGCTGAGTACGTCACCTCGCTCCTGCCCCCGCGGCTCACGAAGGGCCCCGTGACCTCGGACTGGCGCCTCCTCCCGTCCCAATCGCTCGGGGGGGACGCCTTCGGCCACCACTGGATCGACCCGGACCACCTCGCGGTCTACCTGCTCGACGTGTGCGGGCATGGCGTGAGCGCTGCGCTGCTCTCGATCACGGTCATGAACGTGATCCGTTCCCAGAGCCTGCCCGGTACCGACTTCCGTCGGCCGGCGCAGGTGCTGCGCGGGCTCAACGAGGCCTTCCCGATGGAGGCCCAGAACGACATGTACTTCACCATCTGGTACGGCGTGTTCCACCGGTGCACGGGCCAGGTGACGTTCGGAAGTGCGGGCCACAACCCCGCCGTGCTGGTGGATGCCAAGGGAGTCGTCAACCTGAGCACCAATGGGCCGATCATCGGCTTTCTCCCCGGCGTGGAGTTCCCTGAGGCATCGCACGCAGTGGCTGCAGGCAGCAGGCTCTACTTGTTCAGCGACGGTGCCTACGAGCTGAGGAAGGCTTGTGGCGAGCGCATGGGGTTCGACGAGTTCTCCGCATACCTCGGCTCCCCATCTGGTCGAGGTGCCGACCTCGATGGCGTGATCCAGTGGGCGCGCGACGTGCAGCAGGGCAGCCCGTTCGACGACGACTTCAGCATCCTCTGGCTGCAGTTCTCGTGACAGTCCCGCGACTTGTGCGGGGTTGACCGAACTGGAGGTGGCGCTGACTCTGGCAACCCCACCATGACTCTCACCCTCGTACGTGTTGCTTGGCCTGCGCTCGCGATGTCCTGCCTGCTCCACGCCCAGTCGCCCGCCTGCCTGGCCGAGAACGACCAGACGACAACCGTCTCGGGATCCATCAGTGGCTACGGCTTCGCCGGGCCCAACACGGTGGCCTGGCAGTTCACGCCTGCGACGGCACTGGTGGCACAAGGTGCCCGCGTGTTCACGAACAACAACAGCAGCCAAGGCTTCCAGCGGCTCGAGGTCTGGTCGAACGACCCCGCAACCAACCTGCCGCAGGCGCGGATCGCCGGTGGCACGTGGAAGATCGCCCAGTCACCAGTGGCCGCGTGGCAGGGGACCAACTTCGACGCGATTGCCGTCCTGACACCGGGCACGCCCTACTGGTTGGTGTGGAACGAGCCCGGTTTCGGTCGCATCCCCACCGAGCCCGGTGGCACCTCGCTGCCCTACGCACGGCTGAGCGGCACCACATGGCTGGCAGGAACCGCCAGCGCGCTCAAGTACCGCATCCAGTGCTCGCTGCTGGACTCAGCCAGCGTGGTCCCGAGCGGTGCGCCGTGCACCGTGGCCGGCTCCGGGATCGGCACCATCCTGTGCAACCAGGACCCCACGATCGGCAACCCGTCCTTCGCCATCGAGGCCACGGGCTTCCCGTCCGGTGCCCTCACCGTGCTCGCGCTGGGACTCAACCCCACCTTTGGCTCCTTGCCGCTGCCCGGCTTCCCGGCCGGATGCATGCAGTACACCGATGCGCAGGCGGTGGTCACGGGCACCACGGGCACCGGCAACGTGCGCGCCACGGCGGCAGCGAACCACGTGTCCTTCCCGCTGCCGATCCCCTCGAATGCTTCGCTGTCGGGATTGTTCCTCGGCGCCCAAGTCGCCTGCGCAGACGCCAACGCGGTGGCTCCGGTCCCGTTCGTCGTGTCGAACGGGCTGCGCATCACCTTGCAGTGAGCCGCACGAGTCGGCTCCTGCGGCTCAGGTCTTCATCTGCTTGAGGCGGGCGATCGCGCTCAGCACGTTCTTGCTCTGGGCCGGGCGCGTGCCAACTGCATTCTGTGCGACACCAGCAGCTGCATCGTCGTTTGCAGCGGGTGCCTGCGGTGGCATGCCCAGCACGCTGCCAGTCTCAACGACCGCAGCCGGTGCTTGGGGCATCGCTGCATGGTCACGGACGCCTGCTGCTGGGGTGGTCTGCCCGATGCGCTGTGCGAGCGAGCCCACTTCGTGCTGCATCTCGCGGACACAGCGTTCCAGCCGGTCGATCCCGCCGTCCTGGCCCTGCTTGGCGAGGGCGGACTGCAGTTCGGTGATCCTGGTGTCGATGCGCCGTGCGAGGTCCTCGCCCAGCAGCTTCTCGGTTGCCTGCGCCTTCTCGCCGACCAGGGTCCTGGTCAACTGGCTCTGGCGGTCGAGCTCCGAAGCAGTTGCCGTGCGTTCCCCCAGCTTCTGGAGCGAGCCGGGCAGTGCGGCCAGTTCCTGGAGGTGGGCCTCCACGCCCAGCAGCAGCTCCTTCTGTTCCTCGAGGTCGCGGCGCGTGGTCGTCTGCACGAGACGCTCGCGGATCATCCGCGACTCTCCTGCGAGGGACTCGAACATCGACTCGACTCGCTTGAGGGTGGTCTGGATCTGCGCCACATGATCCCCGATGTCGGCAACGGCCTTGGCCTGCAGCTTCATGCCGCGGAGCAGGTTTGCTGCATGGGCGTCATGCCGTTGCAGGGAGAGCACCACGTACTGCAGCTCCTCACCAGTGGCCGGCGGGCGGTTTGCGTCAAGCAGGTGGGAAAGGTCCGAGCGGAGCTGGTCGACCTGTTGGACATGCGCCGTGGTCTGGGTGCGGATCGCTCCCGCAAGCCGCTCCATGCGGCGCTGCACTGCGGCTGCGATGCAGGCCAGCAGGCCGAAGCCACCGGCGATTGCGGGCGTGACTCCGTG
Organism: Planctomycetota bacterium; assembly: GCA_041178545.1. Lineage (GTDB taxonomy): Bacteria > Planctomycetota > UBA1135 > UBA1135 > UBA2386 > JBEATZ01. Next base: position 43,579 of record JBEGVB010000017.1, on the reverse strand, counting down.
GGTTGCGACCTGCGCGGCAAGACCACTCTTGTCGAGGGCCAGTGCCGCGGCTCCCGCAAGGCCGGCCAGGCCGAGTGTCGCGGTCAACAGGCCGCGAGCTCCTGCGCCCGGCGCAGGCGGTTGCTTGATTGCGGGCGCCGGTTCGGCTGGCGCCATGGGTGCCGTCGACGCCCCCGAGGCCTCCTGCGAAGCGCCTGCCTCTGCGTGGTCTGCAGCGACCTGGTCGAGCGACCTCTCGTCCGATCCGGTGGGCATCGCCCCGGTGGGGGCGTTGGCGTCGATCGTGGGTTCGACAGCGTCGGTGGAGGTTGAGGTCTGCTCGTGTTCCATGGTTTGCCCGTTCCATCGGCGTTTCCGTGGCCGGCGGTTGAGCCGGGTCAGGGGTGCCATCGCCGAAGGAGGATGCTGCTCGTTGCAAACCACGCCGGGCTGGAGGAAAACGCTGCCCCCATGTCGCTGAAGCTCAAGGGAACTGCCGCCGCACCGGGCATTGCCATCGCGCCCTTGGTGCATTTCCACGGCACCCTGGACCAGATCCCGAGCTGGCAGGTCGCCCCGGAGGCCGTCCCCGGCGAGGTGCGCCGCCTCGACGAGGCCATGGCAGAGGCAGGCAAGTCGATCCGGCGGCTGCGGCAGGAGCTTGCAGAGGCCCTCTCCAAGGACGAGGTGGGCATCTTCGACGCCCAACTGAGCATCCTGCAGGACACCACCTTCCGTAAGGACCTCGTACGAGAGGTCGAGCTCCACGGCGTCAACGTCGAGGTCTCGCTGCAGCGAGTGATCGCGCGGTACGAGAAGGTGTTCGAGATGATGGCCGATGCCGCCATGCGCGAGCGTGCGGCAGACATCCGTGACGTCGGACGCCAGATCGTCAGCGCACTGATGGCGCGCGAGCGGTCCAAGTACACGGCACAGGGACGTGACTACCTGTTTGCAGCCGACGAGTTCCTGCCGAGCGATGCAGGCATCCTCGACCGGGCGCACATCCGTGGCATCGTCACTGCGAGCGGCGGCAAGTACTCCCACGGGGCGATCCTGGCGCGTTCGTTGGGCATCCCAGCGGTGGTGGGCATCGACGACCTGCTCGCGCGTGCTCCCAGTGGCACCAACGTGGTGGTCGACGGTGACAGTGGGTTCGTCATCATCGACCCCAACGCGGACGAGCTCTCGGCCTACCAGCAGCGGATCCGCGAGCGCAAGAACGTCGAGGCTCGCATCGCAGAGGCCCGGTTCGAGCCCGCGGTCACCGTGGACGGAACCGCCGTCCAACTCGAGGCCAACCTCGAGAGCGTGCGCGACCTCGGGTCCCTCGAGACCGCGGTCATCGCCGGCATCGGCTTGTTCCGCACCGAGTTCGCGTTCATGGAGAGAAGGCAGTTCCCGACCGAGGAGGAGCAGGTCGCCATCTATCGTCAGGCGATCCAGGCTGCAGGCGGCAAGCCCGTGACCTTCCGCACACTCGACGTCGGCGGCGACAAGCCGTTGCGCTACTTCCGCACCCCCGAGGAACGCAACCCCGTGCTCGGCTGGCGTGGCATCCGCATCTGCCTCGACTGGCCTGACATCCTCTACACGCAGGTGCGCGCGATCCTCCGCGCGAGTGCTTCCGGCCCAGCGCGCATCCTGCTCCCGATGATCACCAGTCGCACCGAGGTGGTGCGCTGCAAGGCCGTGGTGGACGACCTGATGCAGGACCTCCGTTCTGCAAACGTGCCCTTCGACCCGAAGGTGGAACTCGGCGTGATGGTCGAGGTGCCAGCGCTCGTGCACGTGCTCCCGGAGGTGATGCCCCTCGTGGACTTCCTCTCGGTCGGCACCAACGACCTCGTGCAGTACCTCCTCGCGGTCGACCGCGACAACCAGCGGGTTGCCGGCATGTACGACCCGTTCCACCCCGGGGTGCTCCGCGTCCTGCAGTCGATTGCCCGCGTCGCAGGGCAGGCAGGAAAGCCCGTCGCCGTCTGCGGCGAGATCGCCGGCGACCACCTGTTCACCCCGCTGCTGCTGGGCTTTGGCTACCGCGAACTCTCGATGGCCTCCGTGTTCCTGCCGCGGGTGAAGCTCATGGTTCGCAGCTTCTCCCTGGCCGAGTGTCGCAGCCTGGCAGAGCAGGCGATCGGCCTGGATTCGGCACAGGCAGTGCGCAAGCTCGTGCAGGAGCAGATCCAGGTGCGCTGGTCGCGATTCCTCGGCACGGCAGACGGGACCAAGCGGTGACGAGGCGCAGTCTGCGCCGAGGCAACTGGTCGGTGCAGGAGGTCCATCGACTGCGGCGGTTGTTGCCCGACCGCGGGCTCGCGGAGTGTGCCCGCCTGCTGCGGCGATCGATGGCGAGTGTGCGAGCGCGAGCGGTGCTGGTCATGGCGGTGGACCCGAGGCGCGACCCTTGGAACCAGGGCGACGACACCATGCTGCGTCGGGCCTGGGGCGTGCTCGACGTGCGCCTGCTCGGCGCGATCCTCGGCAGGAGTGCTGCCGAGGTACGCCGTCGTGCTGCAGCACTCCGCGAGCAGGTGAGTGCCGGCGCATGGACGCGGGAGGAGATGCAGCGGCTGCGTCGCCTTTACGGCAGTCGCTCCGACGACGACCTCGAGCTGTGCCTCGGCAGGCCGCGTGCGGAGATCGAGGACATGGCGGCGGTCCTGTGCCTCGCGAAGGACAAGCGCGCCGGGCTTTCGGCCCGCGGCGCCCGCCGCCGCATGCCGCGTTGGACCCCGGACCAGATGGCGGAACTCAGCCGTATCTACCCGGACCTCGACAACCTCGAGGTGGCCCGGCGGCTCGGGAAGTCGGTTCTGGCCGTCGCCAACAAGGCACACCAGCTCGGGCTGCGGAAGACCTCTGCAGTGCTCGGCACCATCGGCCGCAACAACGTGCGAGTGCGCCATGCGAGGGGGCGGAGGGCTGCGTCCGCCGTCCCTGCCCCGGCTCCCGGCCAGGGTTGACCGCCTCCAGCGCGTCGACGCCAACCGGCTTTCCTCAACCTTGCCCGGTCCCGGATCCGAAAGAACGTGGACATCGCGGATCAGGAAACCGAGGAACCACATGGAAATCGTAGGCAAGAAGAGCCAAGGCCTGCAGGTCACCACGCTGCAGCAAGACAAGACGGTCGTGATCTCCTTCAACGACCGCAGCCTCAACTTCTACGTGACCGACTCCCTCAAGGAGACGCTCAAGGACACGATCAACGCGCGCATCGACGAGGGATACACCCACTTCGTCCTCAACATGGACAACGTGAAGATCATCGACTCGTGCGGTGTGGGCCTCATCATCGTCGCCAACAACACGACGAACGCGCGCAACGCGAAGCTCTACCTGACGAACATCAAGCCGTTCATCGTCAAGATCTTCGAGATCATGCGCATCTCGCGGCACCTGACGATCTTCAACCTCGAGGACGAGGCGCTGCAGGCGATCAAGAAGTCGCGCTGACCGCACCGGGGCGCACTGCGCCCCCCCGCGACCATGGGAGCGACCGCAGAGCTGTTCTCGGGTAGTCGCGACCGCGCAGGGCAACCCGGAGACGGGGCCAGCGTGGTGATGGACGGAATCGTCCTTTCCGACGCCAGCGGTCGCGTGGTCCTCTTCAACGCGATGGCCGAGGTCCTGCTCGGCATCAAGGCCTTCCAGGCCGTGGGGAGGCACATGGCGGCCCTCGGCGGGCACTCCGAGCTCCAGTTGGCTCTCGCACTGGGCATCCAGAGCCTGGGGGAGGACGAGCAGCCTCATGTGCAGGTGGTGGAGTTGCACCACCGCGAACACGACCTCATGTTCGTGCGCGTGGTCACGAGCCATGTCCTCGACCATGCCGGCAAGGCCTCAGGGCACGTTGCGGTGCTCCAGGACGTGACCGCTGAGCACAAGACGGACGAGCTCAAGAACCGCTACCTCTCCATCGTCGCGCACGAGCTCAGGACGCCGCTCACCGGCATCAAGACCTTCAGCACGCTCATGGCGAAGGGGCGCCTAGGGCCGCTCACCGACCGTCAGCGCGAGGTTGCCGAGTCGATCCGCGAGCAGTCCCTCCGGCTCGAGCACCAGATCGACAAGCTGGTGAACCTCGGCCAGATCGACAAGGCCGAGTACGGGCGGGACCGCGGCACCTTCTCCGTGTCCGACTTCGCCGCCAACCTGCTGGGGCCCTTCGAGCAGGCGGCTCGCGACCGCTCGATCGAGCTGAAGACAGCCATCGAGGTGGATGGCGACCTGGTGCTGCTCGGCGACCGCACCGACCTCCGTCGCGCCACCCAGGCCCTGCTGGAGAACGCCATCAAGTTCACCGGCGAGGGGGGGAGGGTCGAGTTGTCGATCCGTCGCCAACCGGACGGCTCGGTGCGGTTGGGGGTTCGTGACACGGGCATCGGCATCGACGACCGGTACCACCGGCGCATCTTCGAGCGGTTCTTCCAGGTCGAGGACCCGCTCACCAGGCACCACGGTGGTGCCGGGCTGGGGCTGTTCGTGGCCCAGGGCATCGTCCGTTCGCACGGAAGTTCGATCCAGCTCTCCAGCAAACTGGGGGCAGGTGCCGATTTCTCCTTCGCGCTCCCCGTCGCAGCCCCTGCGGCAGGAAGCGTGAACCCCGACTGCACGACTCGACCCGCCAACGGATGAACAAGGCCAGGAACATGGAACGCACGATCCTGATCATCGAAGACGAGAAGCTGATCATCGTCTCCACGCAGATGGTGCTCGAGGCTGCAGGCTTCCACGTCGAGTCTGCGACCAGTGGCGAGGAGGGCATCCAGAAGGCGCGCTCCAGCGCTCCCGACCTCATCCTGCTCGACATCATGATGCCAGGCATCGACGGCTGGGAGACGCTCAACCGCCTCAAGCGGGACAACAGCACTGCAGACATCCCTGTCATCATCTTCACGGCACGCGAGCACTCGCGCGGGCACCAGAAGAGCTCCGAGATGGGTGCCGCCGAGTACTTCCGCAAGCCCTTCGAGCCGGACGAGCTGATCGAGCTCGTCGAGAAGCACGTCAGCCAGCGCGACTGATCCTCGAGAGCAGTTCGTCCGCGGGAACTCCCTCGACGCCGCCTGCTGCCATGCAGTCCCGAACCTGGGACAACGTCGCCCCGAACCGCACTGCGCCGCGCGCATGTGCCACCAGCTGCGGCACCTGCTGCAGCGCAGCGAGTCCCGCGACCGCCAGCAACTCGCGCACCATCGGGCCCAGGCCCGGGCGCGCCAGCACACGGCCGTAGGCACACTCGACCACGAACTCGTGGAAGTCGGGGTGGAAGGACTGGAGCAATGCGTGCACGGTGGGGGCGTTGCGGTCGTAGATGGCGTCGAACAGTGCACGCCCAGCCCCTGCCTGTGCGCCTGGCGGCAGCGCGCCGTGACCCGGTGCAGACTCCTGCGGCCAGCAGCGCTGCAGGGTCTCGAAGGCCGTCACCACCCGCGGGAAGCCGAAGAACAGTGTTGCCTGCAGGAGTGCCTCCTCGGCCTCGGAGCGATGCACGCCTGCCGCTGCAGCGTCGGCAGCGGCGGCGCTGAATCCCGTCCAGTCGGCCGGGCCGATGGCGGCAAACATCCTTGCGAGCGGGAGTCGGAACGTCGTGATCACGGCTGGATCTCCTCGAGTTCGTCCGCTGACACGGCACGCCACCCATCCAAGCCCAGTGCACTCGCGAGGCCCGTCGCGACAGCCTGCTGGAGCGCGGCGACCAAGTCTGCCGGGTCGGCCTGGTGTCCCACCGCTGCGGTGAACGGAGTGAGGGGCGAGGGTTGCAGCGGCAGCGAGCCGTGCTGGAGCACGCGATCGGCCGGGAGTCGGACGCGTCGCTGGGCAGACCCCAGCAGCTTGCGTCCCGCGTCGTCGACCAGGTCCCCTGCACCCGGTTCGGCAAAGCACCAGCGGCGGATCGGCCGCGCCCCTGCCTGCTTGCCCTCACGCAACCGGTGGCAGCGGACGCCCAGCTGCCCAAGCGCCTCGACGAACACGTCGTGGACCAGCGCATAGCTGGCTGCGAGGTCGGTGGGGAAGTCGCCTGCGTCCAGCGCGAGGGCGTAGGTCACCTCGTCTGCGTGGTGGATCGCGCCGCCACCCGTCATGCGCCGCACCACCGGAGTCTCTGGCGCCACGTCCTCGAAGTCGGCAAGTTGCTGGAACCTGCCCAGCGAGACGGCGTGGGGTGACCAGCCGTAGAAGCGGAGCACCGGGCCTCTGCAGTGGTGCAGCAGGGACTCGTCGAGGGCCATGTTGGCCTCCGGCTCGCCGGGCCCGGTGTCGAGGACGTGGAGAACGCTCACGGCAGCGAGCGGCCTGCGGGGCTCAGTGCCCGTCGGCGCAGTTCTTCTCGTAGGCAGCGGCGTCCATGAGGCCCGACGACTTGCTGGAGACCTTCACCTTCAGCATCCAGGACTGGCCGAAGGGGTCCGACCCGAGCCAGTCGAGGTTGTCGGGCAGCGCCTTGTTCACCTCGACCACCTCGCCGCTGACCGGTGAGTAGAGGTCGGAGACCGCCTTCACCGACTCGATGGAGCCGAAGGAGGTGTCGGCGCTCACGCTGCTGCCCTTGTTGGGCAGGTCGAGGAACACGAGGTCCGAGAGCTGCGAAACCGCGAAGTCGGTGATGCCGATCGTGGCAATGTCGCCGTCGATCTTGCACCACTCGTGGCTCTTGAGATAGCTGCGGTCGTTGGGGCGCATGGGTCTTCTGGTTTGCTGGTTGGGGAGGGGTTTGTTCAGGCCTTCGCGGGACGCTTGTAGAACGGCAGCGGGACGACCACTGCGGGCTCGGGCTTGTCCTTGATCAGGAACTCGACAGCCGTGCCGGGTGCCGAGTGCTCGGTGCGCACGTAGGCTGTTGCGATGTGGGTGCCCAGGGTGGGGGAGATCGCTCCGGAGCGGATCTCGCCGACCACGTTGCCGCCGACCGCCACCGGGTAGCCCTGGCGCGGGACGCGCTTGCTGTCGCTGCGCAGGCCCACCAGCCTGCGCCCGGTGCCGCCGGCTGCCTGGATGCGTTCGAGGGCGGCGCGGCCCACGAAGTCGTGGGTGAACTTCACGCCCCAGTCGAGCCCTGCCTCCAGCGGGTTGGTGCCCTCGTCGATCTCGTGGCCGTACAGGGGCATGCCGGCCTCGAGCCGCAGCGTGTCGCGCGCACCCAGGCCGATCGGCTGCAACCCGTCAGGCCTGCCGCAGGCGAGGAACTCGTTCCACACCCGCTCGGTGTGGGCTGCAGGGACGTAGACCTCGAAGCCGTCCTCACCGGTGTAGCCGGTGCGAGAGATCTCCATCGGGACGCCGCAGAACTTGCCGCGCGTCCAGCCGTAGTACTTCAACGTCGCCAGGTTGGCGTCGGTGAGGCGCTGGGTGATCGTCTCCGAGAGCGGGCCCTGGATGGCGATCATGCCCAAGGCGTCGGTCTGGTCGTCCACCACCGCGTCGGCGAAGCCGGCTGCACAGGCACGGATGATGCCGAGGTCGCGCTGCGCGTTGCCCGCGTTGATGACGAGGAAGAACCCGTCGTTCGCTGGGTTGCGGTAGACCAGGATGTCGTCCTGGGTGTGGCCCTTTTCGTCCAGGATCATCGCGTAGCGGATCCTGCCGGGCTGGATCTGGCTGGCGTCGTTCGTCTGGAGCCGCTGCAACATTGCCTCGGCATCCTTGCCGCGGATGCGCACGCGCCCCATGTGTCCGAGGTCGAACAGGCCCGCCTTGGTGCGCACGGTCTTCGCCTCCTCGAGGATGGGACCGTACTGGACGGGCATGTTCCAGCCGGCAAAGGGGACCAGTCGAGCACCCAACGCAACGTGGGCGGATTTCAGCGCAGTTTCACGCATTCCAGACCTCGGGGGAGCGAAGCATCGTAGCGATGGTGCAGCCGGGGTTCCAACGCGCGCACCGCGTACGTCGCGCCCTTGGCCGTGGCATCAGCTGCCGAGGCGCCGGCTCAGGTCGTCCACGTCGACGCCGAGCAGGTCGGCGGGGAGGATGGGGCCGAGGCGCGCGAACCGCGCGCGTTCCGACTCGTCGCGGCAGTCGTCGATGCGCGATGCCTGGGCGGGGTTGCGGCTGGTCTCGAAGGGCAGCCAGCCGCGGGTCGTGTCGCCGCGCGCGGTCTCGCGCACCGCGTCACTGCCCCGGCTGCGGGTGCCCTGCTGCCCGCTGGAGCGCACCGAACGCCAGGTGGCACGCTCCCCGGCTTCTTCCACTGCCACCGGTCCCGGCTGCGACGGCCTCGGGTCGAGGGCGTGGCGCAGCTTGCCGAACCGGACCGGGTCGGTGCGCCGTGCGTGGTCGAACTCGCGCCGCCAGCCCGGGTAGTCGCCGAGCAGCCAGGCAAGTCGTCCGAGGTGGACATAGGCGCTGAAGACGTCGCCCTCCAGTTCCAGCACGCGCTGGAAGTGCCCTCGCGACCGGCGCAACAGCCCGAGGTGGTAGGTCACCCGCCCGGCCAGGCCGTGCCACGCGGAGCGCGTGAGGTTCCAGGCGAGTTGGACCGGGGAGGACATGGGTCGGAAAGGGTAGGCAGGAGGCGGCGCGCAGGCAACGGGCGGGTGGTCTGCCCGTGCGGCGGGTGCCGGGGCAAGTCGACCCGGCCTGTCAGGTCTCCCTCAACGCAGAGTGGCCGTCCTGCCGATAGATCCTCGACGTTCCGGATCGGGACGACGACGGACCCAAACACATGGCACTCAAAGGCGATCTGGCAAGCGTGGACCTTGCCCAGGTGTTCCAGATGCTGGCCCTCAACAAGAAGACGGGCCTGCTCAGCATCCAGTCGCCACGTCTCTGGAAGGTGCTGCACTTCGGGCCGCGCGGCGTCACCCTCTACTTCAACCCGCACAGCCTGCTCGAGAAGTGCCTTTGCTCGCTGCTCCGCAAGGGCAGCATCTCCCCGCGGAACCTCGACGAGGCCCGGGAACACGCGGCTTCGCAGGGGGCGGACCTGTTGCAGACGCTGCAGGCAGGCGGACTCGTCGACCCTGCGGAACTCGAGTCACTCATGGCGATCGAGGTGGAGGAGGAGATCCACGAGCTCTTCTTCTGCAAGGATGCACGCTTCGAGTTCCACGAGGGAGTCGACCGTCTCGAGGAGCTCGAGGGCGTGGTCGACGAGCGGTTCTGCTTCAACGCGGACAGCCTCGTCATGGAGGCCGCCCGTCGCATCGACGAGTGGTCCTACATCAGCGAGCGGATCCCGAACCAGTTCGTGGTCATGGAGCGCACTGCTGCGGCCCTCGATCCCGAGGATGCCGAACCGATCAACGCCTCTGTCCACGAACTCGTGGACGGCAGGCGCAACGTGGCACGCATCGTCGAGCTCTCGGGGCACTCCAGCTTCATCGTCTCCAAGGCCCTTGCCCAGCTGCTGGACAGCGGTCATGTGGAGCCATTGCCGCTCGAGTCCCTCGTCGAGGTTGCTGACCAGTGCCTCACCGAGGGCCGGCTGCCCGAGGCCGTGAACCTGCTGGAGCAGGCAGTTGTCCATGGCATCGGCATGCCCGAGGTGCACTCGCTTGCTGCAACCGCGTACGAGACCGCGCGCGAGTACGGCAAGGCAGCAAGTCACCTCGGCAGGCAGGCAGAACTCCACCTCGTCGCAGGGGACTTCGCTGCAGCCGCTGCAAAGCTCTCCGCAAGCCTGCAGCTCGTGCCCACGGACCTCAAGGTACGCGAGCAGCTCGTGCAGATCGCACTCGAGGACCCCAAGCTGGCCAACGGCCTGGACCCGGTTGCCGAGGGCCGCAACCTCGCCCAGATGCTGCTCGAGGTGGGCGAGGTCGACCGCGCCACGCCGATCCTCGAGCACCTCATGCAGGTCGAGCCCAACGACATCGAGATCAAGAAGTCCTTGGTGAACGCCTACGGCAAGCACGGTGACAACCACCGTGTGGGTCCGTTGTACGAGGCCATTGCCGACGACCTGGTCGCAGCAGGGCGTCCGATGGAGGCCATCGGCTACCTCCAGAAGGTGCTGATGCTCGACCGCACGCGCACCGACGTCTCGGCGCGGGTGCGCAACCTCTACGAGAACGACGAGCGCGTGCGCGCGCGTCGCCGCAGGCTCGCCTCACTGGGCATCGCATTCCTGCTGCTCGCGTTCCTCGGCCTTGGATTCCACGTCTACGAGCGCATCGCAGGGCGAGAACTCGCGTCCGTCGACGTCTCCCAGATGGTGGCATCGCACGACTACGTGAACGCAGCCGTTGCCTACGAGCGATTTGCCGAGGCCTTCCCGCTCAGCAGCGCGAGCCGTGCTGCCACGGTGGAGGCTTCCCGCATCCGTGACCTCGGTGCCCGCAGGGAGCGTGGCCTCCAGCTGGAGAAGGTTGCACGCGACCGGCAGCTCGCAGACGTCCGCACCCGCTACAAGGGGGACTGGGCTCGTCACCGTGGCATGTTCCTCGCCGGGGACGCCGAGGGGTCTCTCCGCACCCTCATGGAGGTCGAGGCTCTGGTGGCGACCGCGGGCGAGGAGGAGGACAAGGCCTGGGCAGCCTCCGAACGCCTGTCGCAGACCATTGCCGACATCCGGGGATACCTCGAGCGTGCCGACGCCCTCGCCGCACAGGCCAACGAACTGCTCGACAGCGGGGCGTGGCAACAGGCCCGCCAAGTTGCACTCGAGCTGTTGCAGAGGCACGAGCTCTCCGGTGCCGCCCGCGCAGTGAACGTGCCGATGGCGGTTGCCTCGCGCCCCGCCGGCGCGCGCATCCTCTCGGCAGGCAAACCGCTTGCCGCGGCTGACGGCACCGAACTCCGCACGCCAACCGTCGTCAGGCTGCAGGGCGGGCAACCGCAGGCCCTGACGCTCGAGCTCGAGGGCCATGAGCCGCGGGCGTTCCGTGCCGACGCACGCAAGGTCGACCAGGTCGACCTGCTGCTCACGCGCCGTCCCGCGACCAGCATCCGTTTCCCGCACGCACCGCAGACCGCGCTCGCCGCGGTTCCCGGTCATGTGGGTGTCGGGTTGCGAGGTGGTCGCTTCGCTCTTGCCCGCACCGGTGAATCGAATGCGCGGCAGGTCATCGACCTAGGTGACCTGAGGAGCCTCGACGGCTCTCCCGTCGCCTCGGGCGACTCCCTCTGGTACCTCACCGACGACGGTGTCGTCCACGGGATCGATTTCCCTGCGGACGACTCGTCCGCACCGGTGCAGCGTTCGTTCGCACTCGGCAGCACCTCCGCGACCGGACTGGCGACCGCGGGTGGCATGTTGTTCGTCGTCGACGGGTCGCACCGACTGGTCTGCCACGAGGCGCGTGCCGGCAAGCGGCTCTGGTCGCTGCCGCTCGACGCCGAACCCAGCGGCACTCCGGTCTCGGACGGCAAGCGCGTTTGGGTGGGTACGCAGGACGGCCGCGTGCGCTGCCTCGAGGTCATCGACGGGTCGCTGGCCTTCTCATGGCGCGACGCAGCCGCTCCCACCACCAGCATGCGGGTGACGGAAGGTCGCGTCGTGTTCGCGTGCTCGGACGGGACGGTGCGTGCACTGGCTGCGGACGGCCGTCAGGCCTGGAGCAAGCCCGTCGGCCGCAACCTCTCGGAGGGTGAACTCGTCGTCCTCCCAGGGGCCGTGGTCGTGCGCGTGAGTTCGAGGGAGCTGCTCTCGCTCGACCCCGTGAACGGGCAACTGCTGGCCAGTGCCACGTCGGACGGCGACGTTGCCGGTCCGATGGTGGGGATGGGCAGCAAGCTTGGCCTCGTCGTCCGTGCTCCCGAGGACAACGGCAGGCGCGTCGTCGACACGGTTCGCGCCCTGGACGCAAAGTCCCTGGTGCCGCAGTGGGAGGCAAGGCTCCCCGCTGCCGTGTCCGGTCCCGTGTCGGAGGCCCTTGGCAGCCTCCACGTACCCTTGGTCGACGGGCAACTGCTCGTCTTCCGTGACTGAAGCAACAAGGGACCAAGTGCAACTCATCCAACGCATGCGGATCTGGAAGGAGCTCAAGCGGCTCGAGCAACGAGTCCGCGAGGAGCCCTCGCCGACGACCTACGTCGACCTTGCCCAGGTGCACATCAACCTTGGTGAGTGCGACAAGGCAGTCGAGGTCGCACAGGAGGGGATGGCACTGTTCCCCCAGGCCGTGGAGCTCCAGCAGCTGCGTCGGTTCGCACACAGGTCCTTGCTCCGCAACCGCATCCATGAGCTCCGTGAGCGGATCGCGTTTGGGCCGAACGAGAGGACCTACACCGAGCTCGCGACGATCCTGCTCGAACTCGGCGACTTCGCGGAGGCGAGACAGGTGTGCGAGGACTGCCTGCACCGCTTCCCGGAGGACGTTGCGGCGCGGCTCGCGCTCGCACAGGCCCAGCTTGGCAACTACTACCGCGACCTCGCGGCCAGCGAGGGTGCCGAGAGCATCCGCTGTCTCAGCCATGTGCTGACCCGGGACCCCGACAACCGTCAGGCCCGTAGGCTGCTCGCCGACCTCTTGTGCCGCCTCGGTGCAGCGGGTGCGGCCAGGCCGCACCTCGAACGGCTCGAGGCCGCTGGTGAGGATGTCGCCGACCTGCGGAACCTGCTCGGGTCCGAGGACGCAGCCGCAGTCGCCGAGGACGTGGACCGCATGCTCCTCGCCGTCGAGGCTGGGGAGCACTCGCTCCGGCAGCCGAGGGCGCGTCGCCGCTCGCAGACACCCGACGAGGGGCTCGGCCAGATCCGCGACGCCCTCTCTCGGCTCGTCGAGATGGAGGGCGTGGAAAAGGCCGCCTACATCCGCGGCACCAAGGCCATCGCGCGCGGCGCGATCCAGGACGGCAAGGACCCGTTCCTGCGCATCGTGCGTTCACTGGCCAAGTCGGGCCAGCGTTTCGCGCGCCGGCTCGACATCGGCAACTTCAGCAAGGGAGTGCTGGAGGGCCCCTTCGGCACCATCTGCATCTGCAGCTACGGCGAGGTCGTTGCTGCCCTGCAGTGCCCCCCCGGCTGCGACGTGGACGGCCTCCTCGGCCAGCTCCAGGAACTCGTTGCCTCCACCCTCATCCAGAAGGGCGAGACTCCATGAACCGCATGCAGGACACGATGGCCGTGCTCCGCGAACTGGGCGGTGTGCGAGGCTGTGTCGTGGTGACCCTCGACGGGCTCATCGTGGCCAAGTCCCTCGATGCCGCGTTCCGGCAGGATGCCGTTGCCGCCCTCTCGTCCTTCCTGATGCAGACCACCGAGCGTGCACTGCACGACAACGGGATGGAGCCTCTCACCACCTTCGTGCTGCAGGCCAACTACGGGAAGGCCGTCTTCGTGCGGCTCGAGAACTCCTACCTGGTCGTCCTGCTGGACCAGTTCACCGACGTGAGGAGCTGCCGCGAGGACATTGACGCGGCGGCGGCACACCTACGTCGCCTGGCGCAGATCGCCTGAGACGCATTGGCGGCCCCTTGGGGCCGGGGAGGCGGCTGGCGGCTCAAGCCCGGGGCACCTTTCTGCCGATCACCAGCAGGATGCCCTGCCGGAACCTCCGCCGTGCTGGGTCGCAGGAGCCAGAGGAACCATGGTCCAGATCAACTTCGCGCTCAAGGAAGTCAACTGCAAGGTCGTCTACTACGGCCCGGGCATGAGTGGCAAGACCACCAACCTGGAGATCGTCCACCAGAAGGCGCCCGACGAGAACAAGGGAGAACTCACGTCCATCTCCACCGACGGCGACCGCACGCTCTTCTTCGACTTCATGCCGCTCGACCTCGGCACGGTCGCTGGCATGCGCACGAAGTTCCAGCTCTACACGGTTCCCGGCCAGGTCTACTACAACTCGACCCGCAAGCTGGTTCTCCAGGGTGTCGACGGCGTCATCTTCGTGGCCGACTCCGACCCCGAGAAGATGCGTGAGAACCTCGAGAGCTACGAGAACCTGAAGGAGAACCTGGCCGAGTACGGCAAGGACATCCGCGAGCTGCCGCACGTCATCCAGTACAACAAGCGCGACCTGCCGAACGCGATGTCCACCGCCGAGATGGACTCGATCCTGAACAAGTTCGGCGTCCCGACCTTCGAGGCCGTTGCTGCCGAGGGCCGCGGCGTGTTCCCCACGCTGAAGACCCTGGCCGGCATGGTCCTGGAGAGCATCGAGCGAATGGACAGCCGCAAGCGTCCAGCAGCCCAGGCCAAGCCTGCTGCCGCTCGCGCCGCATCCTCTGCTCCCGCCGACGCAGCAACCGCCACGGCCACGGCGCCCGCACCCGCACCCGCTCGTGCCACGTCACCCGCGCCCGCACGCGCCACGGCACCCACGCCTGCGCGGGCACCCGCGCCCGCGCCCACGACACCGCGTCCGGTGCCTCGCCCGGCGGCATCCGCCCCTGCGGCCCCGGCGGTGCGTCCCGCGGCCGCTCGCCCCGCTCCGGCTCGACAGGCTGCCGCCCCCGCGGCTTCCTCGGTCTCAGCCCCCGCCGCAGGCACTGCCGCACGCAAAGCGGCACCGCCGCCTCCGCCCACCGGCCGCAAGCCGATGGGTGCCCAGGCTGCTGCGGCGGCCCGCACGGTCGCTGCCCAAACCCCCGTGCAGTCCCAGGCTGCACTCGAGTCCTCGGCCAAGCCCGTGTCGAGGACGCTGGTGACCGGCCTGATCCTCGTCGTCCTGCTGATCCTGCTCGGGTTCAGCCTCTTCACCGCCTTCCAGGTCTGACCGGAGCCAACTGCCATGAACCAACCTGCCAAGCTCGGTGCAAACGAGAAGCTCCGCCGCGACCGTCTCCTCTTCTACAAGGAGGATGTCGACAAGATCGACAAGCTGCTGGCGGAGTTCCTGCGGCTGTCCGGTGCAAAGTGTGCCCTGCTCATCGACAAGGAGGGGCACCTAGTCACGCGACGGGGCGAGCTCAAGACCATCGACCTCGACACGATCTCGGCGCTGGTGGCCGGGTCGTTCGCAGCCACCAAGGAGATGGCCAGGATCCTCGGTGAGGAGGAGTTCACGGCCATGTTCCACCAGGGCGAGCGCGACAACATCCAGCTCTCGCTGGTGGGGGACCGGACGCTGCTGACCATCCTGTTCGACGACCGCACCACGGTCGGCATGGTCCGTCTCTACGCGGCCGAGACCGCGAAGAAGCTCGCCGAGGTGTATGTCGCAGCAGAGGAGCGCGGCGACCAAGGCATCGAGCTCGATGCCGAGTACGGCAACGACGCGCGCAAGACGCTCGACCGCCTCTTCGACTGAGGGGTCGGCCCGTCCACTGCAGCTGGAAGGTGGCAGGCTCCGGTGCGGAACCGAGCCGCCCCGCAGGATTTTTCAAAGATCCTTGCCCGCCGAGCCTTGCGAGCGGACCGTCACGAATGCGCATCTACAAACGAGCATTCGACCGCGATTTTACGGATTCGCAAAAAGTGGATTCAGCGTTTTTCGACGCATCTCCGCGCGGGAACAAGATTTCGGTGAATTCTCGGACCCCCACTGCCGATTCGTGGGTGATTCGCATGGATGGTCCTCTGCCGTGAGGCCCCGTGCGAGCTTCCTCAACCAACCTTTAAAGGAACGACTCCAATGGCTGCCAAGAAGAAGGGCAAGAAGAAGGCTACGAAGAAGGCTGCTAAGAAGGGCCGCAAGAAGGCCTGAGACGTCTCCTGACGTCTTTGCATAGACTTCGTGGTGAGGCTCGGGGTTCGCTCCGAGCCTTGCTTTTTTTCGGGGCCGGCTCGCCAAGGTCCCTCGCCCCCGGAGCGGGTCCGACCCGATAGGTTGGAGGCGCCATGAAGCAGCTTCTGATCGTCTTGTTCCTCCTGGCTGCGGCCGTCCTGCTGGGCACGTGCTGGCTCACGCCGGGTCCTGCCACTGCCCCCGAGGCCGGGCCGTCCGGGCAAGGCGTGCCGCAGGGCCAGCCCGCAGCGCCCGCGCCTGCGGTGGCAGAAGCTCCCGCGGCGGTGGCATACACCGAGCAGGGCGGCCGCAGGATGCGGATGCCTGACGGCAGTGAACTGGCTCCGCTGAACGGCCTGACCGAGGCGCCCAATCCCTCCTGGGACCCCAAGATCCCCTACGTGCCGCCCCTGCGGGTGGAGACCGACTCGCAGGGCAAGCAGTGGTACGTCTTCCCCGACGGCTCGCAGATCGGCACCTACAACGTCTACCGGTCGGACCTGCAGAAGTGGGAGCCGATCACCGAGGTGCGGCACCCCAAGCCGGTGGTGCCGGTGCTGCAGGAGAACGTCGACCCGGGCCAGCCCGGCAAGAAGCAGTAGGCCCGCCGTGCGCCGGGCTCAGTGCAGCCGCATGCCGGGCTGGGCACCCGCGTCGGGCGTGAGCAGGTATGCCTCGCCCTCGGCGCCCGCGGCGACCACCATGCCCTCGCTCATGCCGAACTTCATCTTGCGGGGCGCGAGGTTGGCGACCATCACCACGTTGCGGCCCACGAGCTGCTCGGGCTTGTAGTACGCCTTGATGCCGGCGAACACCGTACGGACCTGGTCGCCGCCGAGGCTGAGCGTGAGCTTCAGCAGCTTCTTCGCCTCCGGCACCTCTTCAGCCGCGAGCACCTTGGCAACCCGCAGGTCCACCTTGGTGAAGTCGTCGATGGTGCACTCGGGGGCGAGCGGTTCCTTGTCCAGCGGGGTCTGTGCGGCCGCGGGAGTTGGTTCGGGGGAGGTCGGCTGGGAAGCGGGCGGGTTCACGGGTGGTTGGTTGGCTGGCTTGGCGGCCTGTGCGGCCGCGGCGGTCTCCTCGAACATGGCCTGCACCTTTGCGGCCTCGATGCGGGTCATCATGTGCGCAAAGGCGGCAACCTTGGTGCCGGTGAGCGGCTGCTGCGCAGCCTCCCAGCTCGACAGGTCCTCGCCCAGGAGCGCTCCTGCCTTGGCCGCGAGTTCCGGCAGCACGGGCGCGAGGTAGACGGCGACCTGACGGAACAGGTTGAGCACCACGGTGCACACGTCCTGCAACTCGGTGGCGCGCGAAGGGTCCTTCTTGATGGTCCAGGGCGCCTTCTGCTCCACGTACTCGTTGGCCGCGTCCGCGAGCGTCATCACGAGGCGGCACGCCTCGCGCGTGTCGCAGGCCTCGTAGGCCGCGGCAATGGCCTCTGACGCAGCCGCAGCGCGCGAGAACAACCCGCCGTCGTCGGGGTACCGCGCCGACAGCCCGGTGGTCTCCACGAAGCGGGCGCTACGGCTCGCGAGGTTGACGACGCGCCCGACCAGGTCGCTGTTGACCTTGCCAACGAACTCGTCCACGCCGAGGTCGAGGTCGTCGATCCCGCCCGAGAGCTTGGACGCGTAGTAGTAGCGGAGCCAGCTGGGGTCGAGGTGCTTCAGGTAGGTTGCGGCCATCACGAAGGTGCCGCGCGACTTCGACATCTTCTCGCCGCCAACGCGCAGGAACCCGTGGATCTGCACGCGCCGGGGCAGCTGGAAGCCGCCGACGTGGAGCATCGCGGGCCAGAACAGCGTGTGGAAGTAGGTGATGTCCTTGCCGAGGAAGTGAACGACCTCGCAGCCCGGGTTGCGCCACCAGGTGTCGAGCGACACGCCGTTGCGCTGGCACCACTCGGCGGTCGCCGCGATGTAGCCGATGGGGGCGTCGAACCACACGTACCAGTACTGGCCCGGTGCGTCGGGGATCGGGAAGCCGAAGTAGGGCTCCGGGCGTGACACGTCCCAGTCCTGCAGCGGCTTGTCGAGGAAGTGGCCGGCAAGGTAGTTGGCCACCTCCTTCTGCAGCGCGCCGCTGCCGGACACCCACTGGGTGAGGAACGGCTGCAGCGGTGCCAGCTTCACGAACAGCTGGCGACTCGGCTTCATGGTCGGCGCCGCGCCCGAGTGGACCGAACGCGGGTTCTTCAGCTCGGTGGCCGAGTAGGTGGCACCACACGCCTCACAGGAGTCGCCGTACTGGTCGAGGGCGCCGCACCGCGGGCAGTCGCCCTTCACGAAGCGGTCCGCGAGGAAGGTGTTCTGCACCGGGTCGTACAGACGTGCGACCTCGCGCTCCTCCACGAGCCCGCGCTGGCGGAGCGCGGCCCAGATCGCATGGCACTGCGTGCGGTTGGCCTCGCTGTTCGTCGACCCGTAGTGGTCGAAGGCGATGCCGAATGCGGCGAAGTCCCGCTGGTGTGCCTCGCTCATCTCGGCGATGAGCTGTTCGGGGGTGCGGCCCTCCTGGCGGGCGCGGATCATGATCGCAGTGCCGTGGGTGTCGTCCGCACAGACGTACAACACCTTGTGGCCGCGCATCCGCTGGAACCGCACCCAGATGTCCGTCTGGAGGTACTCGACCAGGTGCCCGAGGTGGATCGGTCCGTTCGCGTAGGGCAGGGCGCTGGTGACCAGGATCTGGCGCGGCATGGCGGGAGGAGGGTAGGGGGTGGCCCGCCCCGTGTCGAAACCCTTGTGCGCGCGGTGCCACCGCGTCGGCAGGCCCGCTGCCGACGCGGCGAAAGACGAGCGTGCATCCGGCGTTGTCCCACCGGCGGATCCGCCGGGGCGCTTCCTTCCCATGCGCCTTTTGCGGGCCTATCCTGTCCGCCCTCCTGAGAGCACCGAGACCATGAGCGATCCCTACAAGGCACTGGACTACCTGAACGTCGACTCCCTCTACACCGAGGAGGAGCGCATGGTGCGCGACACCGTGCGCAGCTGGGTGTCCGACCGCTTCATGCCTGTGATCGAGCACCACAACCGCGAGGGCACGTTCCCCAAGGAACTGATCCCCGAACTCGGCGAGTTGGGTGTCTACGGTGCCAGCCTGGAGGGCTACGGGTGCGCAGGCCTGTCGCCCATCGCCTCCGGCCTGATCTGCCAGGAGCTCGAGCGCGGCGACTCGGGCCTCCGTTCGTTCGTCTCCGTGCAGGGTTCGCTGTGCATGTTCCCCATCCACGCATGGGGCACCGAGGCCCAGAAGCAGAAGTACCTGCCCAAGATGGCCAAGGGTGAGCTCATCGGCTGCTTCGGCCTGACCGAGGCGGACTTTGGCTCCAACCCCGGCGGCATGCTCACCCGCGCCGTCAAGGACGGCGACCACTACGTCCTCAACGGCTCCAAGTACTGGATCACCAACGGGTCGACCGCGGACGTGGCGATCGTCTGGGCCAAGTGCGACGGGACCATCAAGGGCTTCCTGGTCGACAAGGGCACCAAGGGCTTCTCTGCCAAGCAGATCAAGAACAAGTTCTCGCTGCGCGCCTCCGACACCAGCGAGCTGGTGCTGGAGGACGTGCGCATCCCAGCCTCCAACCTGCTGCCCGGCGTCGAGGGCCTCAAGGGCCCGCTCGGCTGCCTGACTCAGGCGCGCTTCGGCATCGCGTTCGGCGCCATCGGCGCCGCGCAGGCGGTCTACGACGAGGCATGCCGCTACTCCAGGATGCGCATCCAGTTCGACAAGCCCATCGCACGCTTCCAGCTGGTGCAGAACAAGCTGGTCTGGATGGCCAACGAGATCACCAAGGCTCAGCTGATGACCTGGCGCCTCGGCAAGATGAAGGAAGACGGCTCGATGAAGCACTTCCACGTCTCGATGGCCAAACGCAACAGCTGCTGGATGGCCCTCGAGTGCACCCGCCTCGCCCGCGACATCCTCGGCGCGAACGGCATCACCGACGAGTACCAGACGATGCGCCACATGTGCAACCTGGAGTCGGTCATCACCTACGAGGGCACGCACGACATCCACGGCCTGATCATCGGCCGCGAACTGACGGGCGAGGACGCGATCCTCTGAGCGTGCCCGACCGCCCCGAAGGACGCACCACCGCCATTGCCCGCGGCTTTTGCGATGCAACCGCAGGGCCCGCGACCCTGCAGGCGCGGCTCGACCTGCTGCGGCTCCACCGTCCAGGGTTGCGCCGGGTCCTCGACGCCGGTTGCGGTTCCGGTGAGTTCCTTGCCGTGCTGCGCCATGCAGGCATCGAGGCGCGCGGCGTGGACGTCGATGCCGACGCGGTGAAGGCGGCCGCCGTCACCGGCTGCAGTGTCCACCGTGGCGACGTGGGGGCGATCCTCGAGGCCATGGCCCGTGAGGGGCTCCGGTTCGACGCCGTGGTGCTCGCCCACGTGGTGGAACACCTCGACCCAGATCGCGCCCTCGGCTGGTTCGAGCGCATCCATGCCGTGCTCGAGCCCGGGGGCCTGCTGCTCGTGGCGACCCCGGACGTGCGCAACCACATCGTGCTCTCCGAGACCTTCTGGCTCGACCCCACACACGTGCGGCCCTACCCGTCGCTGCTGCTGGAGCGCATGGGCGCGGCAGTGGGCCTCGAGACCGTCGCGAGCCTCAGGGACCCGACCACGCGCCCCCGCAGGCCTTGGTGGCGGCGCGCGTTCGCACGGCTGCGCAGTGCCCTGGGCGGCGTCGACAAGTCGGGCCCGCAGGACCTGGTGGTCGTGCTGCGCCGCCGCTGAGCGCAGGCCTAGCGCGGCTTCGAGACGTGGTGCTGCACCGCGGCGGCGACGAAGTCGCGGAACAGCGGGTGCGGCTTGAGCGGGGCCGTCTTGAACTCCGGGTGGAACTGCACGCCCACGAACCACGGGTGGTCCTTCACCTCGACGATCTCGACGAGGTCGAGCTGGGGGTTGGTGCCGGCCATCACCAGGCCCGCGTCCTGCAGCCGCGTGCGGTAGGCGTTGTTGAACTCGAAGCGGTGGCGGTGGCGTTCGCGGATGTCGCGTGCGCCGTAGGCGCGCATCGAACGGGTGCCATCGGCCAGCGTGCAGTCAAAGGCCCCGAGGCGCATGGTGCCGCCCTTGTCGTTGACCCGCTTCTGCTCCTCCATGAGGGCGATGACCGGGTTCTTGGCGGTGGGGTCGTACTCGGTGGTGGTGGCGTCGGTGATGCCGCAAACGTTGCGTGCGTACTCCACGACCGCTGCCTGCATCCCGTAGCAGATGCCGAAGAACGGGATCTTGCGGGTGCGTGCATGGCGGATGCTGGCGATCTTGCCCTCGAACCCGCGCTCGCCGAATCCGCCCGGGACCAGGATGCCGTCGACGCCCGCGAGCAACTCGTCCGGTCCCTCGTTCGCGATGCGCTCGGCGCTCACCTTGCGCAGCACGATCTTGGCGTGGTTGGCGATGCCGGCGTGGTTGAGCGACTCGTAGATCGACTTGTAGGCGTCGTGCAGCTCGATGTACTTGCCCGCGACCGCGATCTCGATCGTGTGCTTCGGGCTGCGCACCACCTCGAGCATCGCCTCCCAGTCGCTCACATCCGCCTTGCGCTTGGGCGTGATCTGCAGGTGGTCGAGGATGCGACGGTCGAGGCCCGAATGCATGAGCATGAGCGGGACCTGGTAGATCGAGAAGTCGACGTCGCGCTCCTCGATCACTGCCTCCGGCCGCACGTTGCAGAACAACGAGATCTTGCGCGCCATGTCCGGGTCCATGGGCTTCTCGGTGCGGCACACCAGCGCGTGGGGCTGGATGCCGATCTCGCGCAGCTTGCCCACCGACTGCTGGGTGGGCTTGGTCTTCAGTTCGCCGGACGCGCGCAGGAAGGGCAGCAGCGTCAGGTGGATGAACATGCAGTCGTTGGGGCCGTGCTCGAGGCTGAACTGGCGGATGGCCTCGAGGAACG
This sequence comes from Planctomycetota bacterium, assembly GCA_041178545.1. Classification (GTDB taxonomy): domain Bacteria; phylum Planctomycetota; class UBA1135; order UBA1135; family UBA2386; genus JBEATZ01. Next base: position 22,121 of record JBEGVB010000017.1, on the reverse strand, counting down.
GCAGGCTCTCGATGTCGCCGACCGTGCCACCGATCTCGGTGATCGCCACGTCGGGCGCTGGCTGGCCCGGGTCCGGTGCCGCGCCGGCTGCGATGGCCATCTTGATCTCGTCGGTGATGTGCGGGATCACCTGCACGGTGTGGCCCAGGTAGTCGCCGCGCCGCTCCTTCTGGATCACCGACTTGTAGATCTTGCCGGTGGTGTAGTTGGAGTCCTTGTTGATGCGAGCGTGGGTGAACCGCTCGTAGTGGCCGAGGTCGAGGTCGGCCTCGATGCCGTCGTCGGTCACGTACACCTCGCCGTGCTGGAACGGTGACATCGTGCCCGGGTCGACGTTGATGTAGGGGTCGAGCTTCTGCATCGACACCTTGAGGCCATGACGTTCGAGGATCCAGCCGATGGAGGCCGAAGTGAGTCCCTTGCCGAGCGAGGACACCACACCGCCGGTGACGAAGATGAACTTGGTCATGACTTCAACCGCCGCAGGAATGCATCGTAGTCAGCACGCGTCTCGATGCCCCACGGACAGCCGCGGGCGTCGAGCACGTGCATGGGAATGTCGTTCTCGAGGAAGCGCAGCTGCTCGAGGCTCTCCGCCTCGGCCAGCCCGCTGCTGGGCAGGTCGGGGACGCGCAGCAGCACGTCGCGCGTGAACCCGTACACGCCGATGTGGCGCCGCACCGTGAAGCTGCCTTCCTTCACGTAGGGCACCGTGGCGCGACTGAAGTAGAGCGCCTTGCCGTTCAGCCCGCGCACCACCTTCACCACGTTGGGGTTGGCGAGTGCCTCCGGGTCCGTGAGCGGCACGCACAGCGTGTTGCACACCGCCTGCCCGCGCAGCAACTGCTCCACCAGTGCCTCCAGGTCCCGCGGGTCGACCTCGGGCCAGTCGCCCTGGATGTCGAGCACCGCCTTGCACGGGACCGCGCGCGCCGCCTCTGCACAGCGATCGCTGCCGGTGCGGGCCGCCGGACTGGTGCGCAGCACCAGCAGGCCGTCCTTGTGGGCGATCTCGGCGACCCGGTCGTCGTCGGTCGCCACCGCGACCTGGTCGATGTTGGCGCACTTGCGCGCCTGGTCGCAGGTGTGCAGGAAGAGCGGCTTGCCCGACTCCGTGAGGAGTGCCTTGCCCGGCAGCCGCTGGGAGCCGACCCGGACCGGGATGATCGCGAGGGCCGCGACTGCCTTGGTCGTGCCGTTCACCGGCTCCGTCCCTGCTGTTCCCAGCGGTCGCGAGCAACCTTGCCGCTCGCCTCCATCCGCGCCTTCTCGTCGATCAGGTCGGACTTGTTCCAGTCGCGGGCGTGGAAGGCCACTGCGCCGTTGTACATGGCGAGGAAGTAGGCCCGGGCCTGGTCGAACGCCTGCACGGACTCGATGCCGTCTTCCTTCACCGGTCCGCGCGACCAGACCATGCGCTTGCCGCCCTGTTCGACCACCAGCAACTCCCTGGCAGACGACTTCGCCACTGGGGCGGTGCGCTGGAACATCCCGGCCTCGGCCAGCATGTCGAGCAGCAGCTGGAGGCGCGCGTCGGCCACGACCTTGGTGCCGAGGTCGCTCCTCGGGTCCTTGTAGACCGTCTCCCGGCTGCCACTGGAGAGGTTCTGCAGCGACAGGGTGCGGTCGTCACTCACCTCGGTGAAGCTCACCCGCACCCGTTCGCCCTCGGCCACCGTCACCACCCGCGGGAGGTCGGGTCCGGAGGCGCACTGGCAGCACAGGGCCAGGGCCGCAGCGCTTGCGGCGCGGAAAAGGGCACGAGGGAGCGAGGGCATCGACCGCGGCGAGTCTAGGAAGGCACGCGGCGAGATCCAAGCAGCAGCAACAGGCTTCACGGGCTGCTGCGCGGCGCTGCGAAAGCGCGTCGGCAGCGCGCAGTTTGCGCCAGAGGGGGACTGGAATGTCCGCGCGCCTCGTATAGCATCGCACCCGTTCGCAGCAGGTTCTGGCGGGCGGCCAGTCCAGCTGCAACCACACCCCGGCCACGGTCCGTGCCGGCGGTGTCGTCCGACGGAGGGCGGTCTCATGCCGAGCGGCGCACGCGTCGCCTGCATGTCCCTTCGCCGGAGTCGTTCGTCTGGGAGGGATTCATGAAGCAGAGCGAGAAGATCCTGGTCTATTCGGTCACCGGTTTCCTGGTCGCGATCCTCGGGATCGCCGTGCTGTTCGGGAAGGAGCCCACGCGCAGCGGGCAGAGGAACAACACCGACGTGGCGGCCAACAACCAGGTCAAGGAGCTGAGCGCGCTCATTGCCCAGGCCGACGCCAGCGCGAACAAGCCTGCGGTGGAGCCGGTTGCGCCTCCATCGGTTGCGCCCACGCCGGAGCCCATCGCGCAGCCGTTGGCGATCCCCGCGCCGATCCCGGTCCCGCCGCCGACTGCTGCCGACGAACTGCGTTCGGCCCTCGGCTACAGCCGCGTCGAGCGCCAGTACCGCGTGGTGCGCGCCAAGTCCGGCGACACGCTGGGCAAGCTGGTGCAGAACTGGTGCGGCTCGCTCGACCCCTACCTCGAGATGGCCCGCGGCCTCAACGAGGAGATGACCATGCTGCAGTCCGGTCAGGAGGTGTGGCTGCCCCTCGTCGACGACGAGGCAGTGCTCACCGCCTGGCAGGCCCGCAACCCCAAGAAGGTCGAGACCAAGCCCGAGACCGACAGCGGCACGAGCGGCGCAGCCCTCGCCAGCGTCGTCCCCGGTCTGGGTGGGTCGACCGCGGGCAACCCCGCGCTCGTCCCGGCTGCCCCGGGCGGCGAGGTTGCGCCGCCCGCCGTGAACTCGCGCACCTACAAGGTCCAGAAGGGTGACATGCTGTGGCGCGTCGCCGAGAAGGAAGCTGGCAAGGAGGGTGCCGCGGCCTTCGTCAAGCAGGTCCGCAGCCTCAACCCCGAGTTGAACGTCGACCGCCTGAAGGTCGGCCAGACGATCAAGATCCCCGCCAAGCAGCCGCAGTGACCACGGCTGCCGGCGAGCGGATCGCCTCTGTCGCCGCCCATGCGCGCACCGCGGCAGAGGCAGACCTGATGGTCGCCCTGCTGCGGGCCGAGGGGATCCCCGCCACGACCGAGGGATCTGCGCTCGCCGACGAGGTCGCGATCACGCGCCGCGCGATGCACCTCGCCGGCCTGAAGGTGCTGGTCCCGACCCCCTTGCTGGAGGAGGCGCACGCCGTGCTCGCTCCCACCACGGTCGACGAGCACGAGCTCGTTGCGCAGGCACTTGCCGCGACCCCTGAGCCTGCATGCACGCCGTACGCAGCGGCCCCCGTACTGGGCTCGCTGCCGGGCCCGCGCACGATGCGCCGCATGAGCGCGTTGCTGCTGTTGCCCTGGCTCCTCGCCCTGCTGGTCACCGCCGTGGCGGCGCTCTCGGGACTCCTCCGCCTCCTCGGGCGCTGACCGTCCTGCGGCGACCGCAGGGAGTTCGCTAGCGCAGGCCGTGCCGGTCGAGCTTCTTGTAGAGGTTGCTGCGCATCAGCTGGATGCGTTCTGCAGTCCGCTTGATGTTGCCGCCGTTCTCGTCGAGCTTCCGGCGCAGGAACTCGCGCTCGGTCGCGTCGTGGAACTCGTCGATGGTCTCGTAGGCGAACCAGTCGCGGCCGCCGTCCTGCGTCGCGGGGGCCGCGGTCGGCTGCACCACCCGGCGCACGTCGTCGACGCTCACCTCGCTGCCCTCGCTCAGGACCGCAGCACCCTCGAGCGCGTTGCGCACCTGGCGGACGTTGCCAGGCCACGGCTGCTGCTTCATCCACTCCAGTGCGCCGAGCGCGAGCCGCTTCTGTGGCAGCCCGTTGCGGCGGCACGCAGCAGCCAGGAAGTGGGGGGCGAGGTCCTCCAGGTCCTCCGGCCGCTCGCGCAGCGGGGGCAGGTGGACCGGCACCACGTGCAGGCGCCAGTAGAGGTCCTCGCGGAACCGCTTGTCGGCGACCATGGCCCGCAGGTCCTGGTTGGTGGCGGCGACCACGCGCACGTCCACCCGCACCGGCGTACTGCTGCCGATGCGCTGGACGGCCTGCTCCTGCAGGGCGCGCAGCAGCTTGGCCTGCATGGCGAGGGGCATGTCGCCGACCTCGTCCAGGAAGAGGGTGCCCCCGTCCGCCTGTTCGAAGAGGCCGGCCCGGCCGGCGGCGGCCCCGGTGAAGGCACCCTTCTCGTGGCCGAACAGTTCGCTCTCCACCAGTTCCTCCGGCACGGCCGCGCAGTTCAGGGCGACGAAGGGGCCCCGGTGCCGGGCGCCGAGGAGGTGGACCTGCCGCGCCACCAGTTCCTTGCCGGTTCCGTTCTCGCCGGTGACCAACACCTGGGCCTCGGTGGGGGCGATCCGCGCAACGGTTGCCCGCACCTGCTCCATGGCGCGGCTGCGCCCCAGCAGCTGGAACTCGACTGCCAGCGCGCGCTTCAGGTCGGCGTTCTCCTGCTGCAAGCCCATTGCCCGCAATGCGTTGCGGATGGAGAGCACGACCCGGTCGCCTTGGAAGGGCTTCTGCAGGAAGTCCCACGCTCCTTTCTTCACCGCCTGCACTGCGGTGTCGATGTCGCCATGCCCCGACATCATCAGGACCGGTAGGTGGGGGCGCAGCTGGCGGATGCGCTCCAGCACCTCGAGGCCGTCCATTCCGGGCATCTTCACGTCCAGCAGGACGAGGTCGAGCACTGGGTCCGACTGGATGGCTGCGAGGGCTGCCGGCCCGTCCGCCGCCTGCCCGGTCGCGAACCCTTCGTACCCGAGGGCGTACGCAAGCTCCTCGCGGACCGGGGCCTGGTCGTCGACGAGGAGGATCCGCGGGGCGGTGGCCATGGGGGGATCCTAGCCGCCCGGCGGCAGACGGATGCGTCCTTGATCCCTCCCTGTCGGCCTCTAGCATGCGACCCTCCCACGGACCGGCCGGTCCGGTGGGGCGACTGCGCAGGCCGCAATGCTCTCCCCTCTCCTGCGCGGTTCGGCCGTCCCCTCCTCCCTCCCGCTACTGCATCCCTCTCGCATGGAGTCCCGTTTCATGGCCCACCTGTTCGGCAAGTCCCTGTTGGCATCCATCGTCGCCCTCGTGGTCGGTGGTGTCGCGTGTGCCCAGGATCCCTTCCAGGAAGGCGTCACCCTGCTGCGCCTCGGCCAGAAGGAGGAGGCGCTCGCCAAGTTCCAGGAGGTGATCGATGCCGATCCCTCGGACGAGGACGCCCTGAAGATCTACCGCTCGGTGGACGGCGACGTGTGGGTGATGCTGCTCTCCACCGATGGCGGGATCCGCGAGATCGCGCAGAAGCTGGTGGTCCGCGCCCGTCTCGGCAAGCCCGAGCGCTCGCGCGACGAGGCTGCGATCGACCCGCTGGTGGCCGCTGCGTGCGCCCGCGAAGGCTCCTACGAGTCCCGTCGCGACGCGATCCAGAAGCTGGTCGAGAACCACGGCGAGTTTGCCGTGCCCGCGCTGGTGAAGCGTCTGGCCGACGCCGACGACGCAGAAGGTCAGGTCAATGCCGTCTACGCGCTGCGCCAGATCGGCAAGCCTGCCGTGCTGCCGCTCGCCGTTGCCCTGCGCAGCCCCAACACCCAGGTGCGCCTCAACGCCGCCAAGGCCCTGACCGAGATCGGTGACGCCCGCGCCGTGCCGGCGATGGCGTGGCTCGCCCAGAACGAGTCCCAAGACGCCGTGCGCCAGGTCGGTGCCAGCTTCGTCCAGAAGCACGGGGCCAAGGGATCGGCATCGCAGCTCTTCGCTGCCCAGGCCAAGGAGTTCCTCGGCGGCACCATCGCGCCTGCCGACCAGTCGGATGTGGTGTGGGACCTCGCTGGGGACAGCCTCGTCGCCCGCGACGTGCCCGCCGGGCTCTATTCGTTCGAGCTCGCCCGCGCCTCGGCCTTCCTGGCCGTGGTGACCGACCCGGCCAGCATGGACGCCCGCAAGCTGCTGGTGGAGTGCTGCCTCGCCGAGGCCAAGGCCGTGGAGGGCGATGACGCCCTCAAGCTGGAGTGCCAGCTCCACGCCCTCGCCGGCGGCTCGCCCGCCATCCTTGCTGCTCTCGACGCCTCCGTTGAAGGCGGCATGGGCACCGTGGACCCGGGCAGCATCGAGGGCCTTGCCAAGGCCGAGAACCAGGACGCTGCCGCGGTGCAGGAGATGGTGAAGAGCCTCTCCTCCACGGACGGTCGCATCAGCTACGCCGCCGCCACCGCGCTGGTTGCCCTCGGCAACGGCAAGGAGACGCCTGCCCTGCCCAAGGTGGTCGACACCTTGGCCCTCGCCGTCGGCGAAGAGGCTGTGCGGCTGGTTCAGGTGATCGACAACGGTGCCGACACCGCCCGCGCCGCCACCGAGGCCGCCACCCGCCGCGGCAACCGCGTCTGGGTCGACACCTCGGCTCGCAGCGGCATCCCTGCCCTGTTGCGCAACCCCAACCTCGACGTGCTCGTGATCAACGAGATCCTGCCGGACGGCAAGACCGAGGACGTGATCGGCATCGTCCGCAAGGACGGCCGCATGGACAACGTGAAGGTGCTGGTGGTGGCCAAGAACCCCGAGGAGGCCGCCACGCGCTTCGGCGACACGATCCAGGGCACGCTGCCCGTCGGATTCACCGCGGAAGCGTTCCACACCGCGGTCCTTGCCGCGTTGGAGGGTCAGGCTGCCAAGCCGCGCAACGAGCGCGCCGAGGCGCTCGCCAAGTCCGCGAGTGAGGCACTGCTCGCCCTCGCGGTGGGCCAGGCCAACCTCTCCTCGGCCCTCGCCAGCCTCGCAGGCCAGCTCGACCGCGCGGATGCCGTGGCCGTCCCCGCTGCCAAGGCCCTTGCCCTCGCAGGTGCCGACCAGCAGCTGGGTGCCCTGACCGCCGCACTGACGGGCAGTGGCAGCGCTGAGCTCAAGGCAGCGGCAGCCGGCGCGATCGGCAACATCCTCGGTCGCAGCAGGGATGCGGCGGCTGCGACGGTCGACGCGCTCACCGAGGTGGTGCGCAGTGACGCAGACGCCTCCGTGCGTCTTGCAGCCGCTGGCGCCCTTGGCAAGGCCAACCTGGACCCGGCCCGAAAGCTGGCTCTCCTGCAGGCCCTGCGCGCGCCGAAGAAGGCTGCAGGCGAAGCCGCCTCGGACTGAGTGTCCGGGGCACGGGGCCAGCCATCTTCCAGTGGCGGCTCCGTTGCCGGTTCGCTAGCCTTCTCCGCCCCCAAGCCTGAGTAGCTCAGCGGTAGAGCACCGCTTTCGTAAAGCGGTGGTCGTGGGTTCGATTCCCACCTCAGGCTCCACTCCCGCTCGCCTGCAGCCGCAGGATTCGGCGGTGACGCGAGACGAAGGCCAAGCCATGTCCAACCCCCTGACCCGATGGTCCTGCCTGCTGGGCGCGTTGCTGCTCAGCGCATGTGATGGGCTCCCGCCCCCGGTCTCCTGGCTGCGCTTCACGCCCCAGGACATGACGGGGTGGAGCACCGATGCGGACGGCAGGGTGGTCACCCAGTGTGGCCCCGCCGTGGTCCGGATCGACTTCTCGAAGCGCGAGACCCGCATCGAGATGGAGGTGGAGAACCGCGGTGACAAGCCCGTCGTGCTGCGCGCCGGTTCGCAGACGGCATCGCCCACCGGCGCCATCGGCGAGGTGTGGCGTCGTCCGCTCAGCGGCAGTCGCGGCGAGGACGTTCCCGATGCCGTGCCGTACCTGTCGCGCCAGAACCTCGAGCTCGACAACGGTTGGCGCGCGATTTTCTACCTCGACAGCCCGCTGGGCCGCGACCTCGTGCTGGGGCAGCAGCTCGTGTTCGAGGTCGAGGTGGAGCAGGTCGAGGCCAAGATCGTCGACCGCGCACAGATCCCGCTGGTCGCCACCAACACCGCGCAGGGCAAGCGGCGCTAGTCGGCGACGGCCGTGGCCCCGCGCTCGCGCCGCAACCGGCGCTTGATCGCGTGGTGGCGCATGGCGACCCAGCGGTAGGCGCGGAACCGCGCCTTCAGCGCCTCGTGGGCGCGGTGCTTGACCGGCAGGTCGATGAGGGCGAGGCCTAGCACCAGGAACAGCACTCCCTGCATCACCGGCACGAACAGGCCCACCACGCCGAGCAGCACCAGCAGGACACCGCTGACGTTGCGGATCGCGCGCTTCAGGGGCGGTTGGGGGTGCTTCTTCGGCATCGGCAGCAGGCTGCAGTATGGTTGCGTCCGGACTCATAGGCCATTTCCAGATGCTTGCACTCGCTTGGCTGCAGGAGGTGCCCGGGGAGGCTGCTTGGCAGTGGCCGGCCCTCGTGCTTGCCATCCTCGGCGAGGCACTGGCGGTGGTGTTCGTCGCCCGGGTGCTGATCCGCGGCGGCTCACCGCCCAGCAACCTGCTCTGGGTGGTGGTGATCCTCGCCGCGCCATGGGTCGGGCTGTTGCTGTACTACCTCTTCCCGCGGCGGCTGCAGATGCGCCGGTTGCGGCGCCGCCAGAACCGGTTGGCTTGGATCGAGGAGGAACTCGACCGGCTACGGCCCGCGGAGTCCGAGGTGCACCACGGCGACCCACTGGTGCGGCTCCTGCACCGCATCGACGGCGACGCGGTCCACGACGGCAACCGGGTGACATGGCTCGCGGGCGGGCGCGAGTTCTTCGAGGAGGCGTTGCGCGCCGTCGCCAACGCAAAGGACTTCGTCCACCTCGAGGTCTACATCCTGCGCCACGACGAGGCCGGTCGACTCCTGCTCGACGCACTGACCGAGGCGGCGCGCCGCGGCATCGAGGTGCGGCTGCTCTACGACTCGTTTGGCAGCTTTGGCGTCAGTGGCGCGAGCCTTGCCGACCTGGTTGCTGCAGGCGGAGAGGTCGAGGCCTTCCTGCCGCTGCTGTGGCGGCGGCGGCCCTTCACCCTCAACCTCCGCAACCACCGCAAGCTGCTGGTCGTCGACGGGACCCATGCGTTCCTCGGCGGGCGCAACATCGGCAACGAGTACGCAACCGACCGACTCGGCCGCACGCAGAAGTGGCTCGACGCGATGCTGCACGTCGAGGGGCCGGTGGTGCCGAGGCTCCACCGCGTGTTCGTGGAGGACTGGTACAACGCATGTGGCCGCGACCTCGCGCAGGAGCGCTACTTCCCGCAGGTGCCGCCACTGGGTCGCGACGCGGTCGGTGCCCTGGTGAGCGGCCCGGACCGCGACATCCACGGGCTCTGGTGGGCCATCTTCCAGGTGATCAGCGGGGCGCGGCACGCCATCGAGATCTGCTCGCCGTACCTGGTGCCGCCACCAACCATGCTGTTCGCCCTCAAGGTCGCGGCAGCGCGAGGTGTACGGGTGCGGATCCACACCAACGGTCCCGAGGCGGAGGCATTCATCCTCTACCACGCCCAGCGCAGCTACTACGGCGAGTTCCTCCGGTCGGGCATCGAGCTCTTCGAGACGGTGTCCGACTACAACCACGCAAAGCTGCTGGTGGTCGACGGCGAGACCGTGGTGGTGGGGTCGATGAACCTCGACATGCGCAGTGCGCACCTCAACTTCGAGCTTGGTGCCGTCGTGCTGCGTTCCCACGTGGCCGGGGCAGCCATGGCGATGTTGGAGGACCGTCGCAGGCTCAGCCGCCGCATCACCCTCGAGGACCTGCCGCGGTCCGCGCCGCTGCGGCTCCTCGACGGGCTCTGCAGGCTCGCGTCACCGCTGCTCTGAGCGCGACGGTCAGCGGCTGCGCGCGGCGCGCAGCAGGAAGACCACGCACAGCAGCTCGGCTGCACCAGCCACCACGAATGCAGCTGTGTACCCGCTCCGCAGGTCGGTGAAGGCGTCCACCGTGGCGCCGCACACGATCGGCCCCAGCAGGAAGCCGAGTGAGCCTGCAGCGTTGAAGGCGGCCACCGCAGTGGACCTGCCGGTGGCTGGAGCAGCCTGGGTCGTCATGAGGAGGTTCGGCACGAACATGACGGCGGAGCCGAGGCCGAGGATCGGCATCAGCACCCACAGCCACACCGGGTCGACGAGTCCCACGGCCATTGCCCCGGTGCCGTAGACCGCGCTGCCGAGGGCCACGAGCCGCAGCGGCGAGTGACGTTCGGCATACCTGCCGCACGGCCACGAGAGCAGCGCGAACGGGAACAGGAAGGCTCCGAGCAGTTGCCCGATCACCGGGCGTGGCACGTCGTGCACGCCTGCAAGGTAGAAGGGGAAGCCCGTGGTGAAGAAGCCCACGGTGAATCGGTCGACGAATGCGCACACGAGCGGCAGCAGGAGCGCACGGTCGGCAGCGACTGCCTTGGCGATCTCGCGCATGCCCGGTCGCCGCACGGCCGGCGTGTCCTGCGGCAGCGCACGCCATGCCATGAACGCGGCAACGAGCAGGATGCCGGCTGCCACCTCGAGCGTGGTCACCGGGTCCTTCTTGCCGATCGAGCCGCCGATGGTCGCACCCATGGCCACGCCCAGGGTGAGGCCTGCGCCCAGCACGCCCATGGTCTTCCCCCGGTGGGCGCCTGCGGCATCGGAGGCGAGTGCGAGCACCATCGACAGCGCGACGATGTGGGCAGCTCCTTCCACCGTCCTCAGCGCGAGCGCGGATGCGTAGTCCGGCGCGAAGGCGATCGCAGCCATGCAGATCGCGTCGAGCAAGAGGGCGGCTGTCGCCATCAGCCTTCGCCTGCCGAACCGGTCTGCCAGCAGGCCCGCGAGCGGGGCCGCCAGCAGCGCACCGGCCATGTTCACCGACATGAACAGCGATGCCTCTGCAACGCTGAGGCCGTACCGCTCCAGGACGAGCGGGCGCAGCACCGGCACCGGCAGCGTGACCGGCAGCATGAGCGCGAACGTGAGCAGGCCCAGTGCCAGCACGCGGCGGCTGCCCAGTTCGCCTCCAGGGCCCGCAATGGAGCCAGTGTTCTGCATGGTCACTCCGCGACCAGCTGCCAGGTCCCGTCCGCGGCCATGGCCCGGCCTTCCTCCACCAGCTTCTCGAGCCCGGCAAGGAGCGAGCGGATCGCAAAGCGGTGCAGCGACGGGTCGGCATCCCAGTACACGCGGGGAAGCAGTTGTTCCGCGGTCGCAGGGCCGGACTTGAGCGCCTCCACGAGGGAGGCCTCGCGCTGCCGGCGGTGGCGCAGGTACTGGCGCACCAGCTTCTGGCCGTCGCGCTGGGGCGGACCATGTGCCGGGAACAGGGCCTGGATCGGCTCCTGCAGCAACCGCTCGAGGCTCGCGAGGTAGGTGGCGAGGTGGCCCTCGGGCGGGTCGACGATGATCGTGGAGATCGTCGACAGCATGTCGCCCGCGACGAGGGTGCCGTAGCGGCTCTCGTGGAAGCAGAGGTGGCCGCGGTCGTGGCCCGGCGTGTGGATGGCGCGCAGGTGCCAGCCCGGCTTGCCGTCCGGCGAATTGCCGAGCGCGATGACCTCGCCGTCGGCGATCGGTGCGCCCACGTGGTGTCCCGCAGGCAGTCGTGCCATGGTGATCGCGTGCCCGCGCACCGGCAGGTTGCGTGCGACACTGAGTGCGTTGACGCCGCCGATGTGGTCGGGGTGGTGGTGGGTCGAGAGGATGCCGCCGAGGCGTGCGCCGCGGGCGCAGAGCTCGTCGAGCAGGACGAGGAGGCGCTGCTGCTCGGCCGGGTCCGGACTGCCCGGGTCGACCACCCACAGCTCGTCGTGGCCGATGATGTAGCAGTTGGTCGTCGTCGCTGGCGGCAGCGTGGGCGTCTTCAGTGGCGCCAGCACGACGCCGGGGACGAAGCGCACCTGGTGCAGCTTGCCGCGGTGGTAGCCCTCGGCCAGTCCTGCAGCCGCGGCAAGGAATGCGTCCAGCGAGCCGTGTGCCGCAAGCAGTTCCAGCAGGATCACCACGGGCGGGACCAGCAGGAGGTCGCCGCGGCGCCAAGCGTCGAGTGCGGCACCCGGGTGCCAGAACCTGCCACCGACCAGTTCTCCCTGCCAGACGTCGGGCTCGTGGCCCTGCGTGCCGTGGCGCACTGCGGCCATGGGCACGTGGTAGAAGACCGTGTCATAGCGAACGGGCGCGAAGGGTGGCGTCTCGATGCGGCACACGGCGTGCAGCCGAGCCGGGGCACGCGACCCTGCCAGCAGGTCGGCGAGTGCGGCAGGTGCTGCCGCGGCCGAGGTCTCGTCCTGGGCGACCAGCAGCCTGCGCACGTCGGAGAGTTGGTCGGCAGCTGCGTTGGCCGGCACCAGCTCGTGCAGCAGCAGCCCGGTCTCCTCGAAGAGTTCGCGCAAGGCGCAGCGTTCGAGCGCGGTCTCGGCATCCGCGCCGCCGGCGGCGTCCGAGGGCGACAGCGTGCCGCCGGGCAGTGCATGGTAGCCGCCGAAGAACCGCAGTTCGGGAGCACGCTCCGCGAGGAACACCTCGGGGCCGTAGGGGCCCGACCGAGTGATGAAGAGGGCGGCTGCGGTCTTGCGGCTCATGCGTTGGGGGGCTCTTCGCTCGGTGCTCAGGTCTCGGAGGCACTGCTGCCGAGTGCATCGAGTGCCTTGCGGCTCCCGATCACCACGATCTCCCAGCCCGGCTGGAGCACGGACTGCGGGGTGGCCGGTTGACGCTCCAGTGTGCCGTCGTCGATCCTGCGCACGAGCATCAGGATGTTGACCTCGCGCCCCGGCCCCAGGGGCAGTGCATCCAGGGCGAGGCCCTCCCATGCGTCCGGGACCGGGACCTGCCGCACGTCCCAGCCCTCCGGCAGCTCCAGCAGGGTGGACGGCTTGTCGCCGCCGGCACGGAAGCGGGCGCGACGCTGGCCGCCGAGCACCTCGTCGCTGATGCCTGCGAGCACGTCCTGCCTCGTCACGCGGCCCACGAGGCGCGGCGGCGAGCCAGTGCACACCGCGAGTTCGCTCGAGTCCGCGGACTCGAAGGTGGGCAGCAGGTCGGCAAGGGAGTCGTCAGGGCCCACGCTACGCGCTGGGCGGGACACGTCCGTGGCGATCACCACCGAGGAAAGCGTCGGGTCGTTGATGAAGTTCTTCAGGTCGTGCAGGTCGATGCGGCCGCGCAGCTGGTTCTCCTCGTCCGTCACGTACAGGGTCTCGCCGCGGTGGCCCGCGAACCTCGACATGATGTCGTCGAACGATGCCTGCTCGAGCACGCTCACCGTGTCCGTGCGCATGACGTCGCGCACGTAGGTCCGCCGCAGTGCCAGCTCCTCCAGGCCCTCCGGCACCTCCTGCCCCTTCGCGCGCAGCGACTCGGAGTAGTACGAGTCGTCGTTGAGCATGCGGGCCACCACGCTGGCGGTGATGCAGCACAGCATGAGGGGCAGCACCAGCTCGTAGTGGCGGGTCAGCTCGAACACGAGCACGACCGAGGTGATGGGTGCGTGGGTGAGGGCGGCGCACAGGCCGGCCATGCCGACGAACGCGAAGGTGATCTCCTCGTGGCGGGCCGCCTCGACCGTTGCCGCAGGCTGCAGGTACTCCATCGCGCGGCCGAACAGCGCACCGAAGGCTGCACCGACGACGAGGTTGGGCGTGAAGATCCCACCGAGGCCGCCCGAGCCGACCGTGAAGACCGTCGCGGCGACCTTCCACACGAAGAGCGACAGCACGAGTCCGATGGCAGGCGTCGCGGTCGCGTCGGTGATCGTGGTGATGACCTCGAAGCCGTTGCCCCACGTCTCGGGCAGCCACAGGCCGATGATGCCCACTGCGAGCCCGCCCAGCCCCAGCGAGACGGGCGCCGGCATGCGCCAGGTGGTGAACAGCTTGCGGCCCCACTTGAGCGAGCCGCGGAAGGCGAGCGAGCCCACGCCGCAGACCACGCCCAGGAGCAGTGCGGCGAAGATCAGGTCCCACGACAGCGGGTTGAGTTCGGCAGGAAGCCCAGCGCCGTAGACGGCAGTGTCGGCGATGAGCGCCTGGCGCAGCATGGTGGCCAGCACGGAGGCCACGACCACGGGCGCGAACACGTCCATCGCGAAGTTCCCGAGCACCACCTCCATCACGAAGATCGCGCCTGCGATGGGGGAGTTGTAGGAGCACGCCATGCCGGCAGCGACGCCGCAACCAAGCAGCACCGCGCGCGTGCGCGAGTTGGCCCCGGTGACGCGGGCGAGCAGTGCGGCAACGGTCGCCGCGATCTGGGAGTTGGCTCCCTCGCGGCCGATCGAGCCACCGGAACCGATGGTGCACGCCGAGGAGACGATCTGCAGGAAACTGTCGCGCAGCCGGATGGTGCCGCTGCGCAGCGCAACGAGACCGATGATGTCCGCGATGCCGAACGGTGCCTGCCGCCGGCGCAGCAGCAGCAGCACGCCGCCCGCGAGGATGCCGCCCACCGTGGGCATCAGTACGACTTGCAGCGGCGACAGGTTCTCGCGCACCGCTTGGGACAAGGAGTCGCCCTTGCCCGCGAGCTGCAGCTGGAGCCAGTTGATTCCGTTCTGGAACCCCGCGCCCAGGAGACCACCTGCGATGCCGACGACGGCAGCCAACAGCAGGATCGTGAACGCGCGGCCCGGGATGCCTCGGGGGCCCGCCATGTGGGCCGCAAGGTTCTGTCAGCGACTGGCTTGCGTCAAGCGGAACCCGTGGGCGTCCGCCGCAGGCACGGGCTGTGCGCCGTCTGGGTGAGCCATTCCGAAGGGCCGGCTCCCGTCTCGATGGTCCGCTCGGGCGTGATCACGGCAGCCACCTGCCGCACCTGACCCTCGTGCATCTCGCCGACCGGCACCCGTGTCGGCTGTCCAGCCGACAGTGCGGTGCCGCCAGGGCCGTTCAGCAGCCGGACGATCGGGCGGTCGGCGCGCGAGCCCTGCTCGAGGACCAGTGCCTCCGAGCCGTCGTCGAGGCGCAGGTGACTGCCCTGCGGGTAGGCACCGAGGGTGCGGACGAAGAAGTGCAGCCAGCGGGAGTCGAAGTCGGCCTCGGCCCGGAACATCACGGTGTAGGCCTCGCACGGCGTCAACGCACGCTTGTAGGGCCGCACGCTCGTGAGCGCCTCGAACACGTCGCACACGCGCACGAGGCGGCTCGTGCTGCCGGGCGGGATCGGGAGCGGGCTGCGCGGGTAGCCGCGGGTGCCGTTGCCGCACACGTGGTGCGAGAACGCCGCGCCGACGGCGGTCGGGTCGACCACCGGTTGCTCCAGGAGGATCTGTGCCCCGAGGCGCGGGTGCTCGGCGAGGTAGCCCCACTCCTCGTTGTTGAGCGAGCCCTGCTTGAACAGGATCTCGTGCGGCACCTTGGACTTGCCGATGTCGTGCAGCAGTGCAGCCGTGCCGACCTGCAGCAGCTGGGAGCGGCTCGCGCCTGCTGCACGCGCCACGCGCAGTGCGAGCAGCGCCACGCGCACCGAGTGGCCGGTGGTGAACCGGTCGACGCTGTCCTTGGTCGCCACTGCCAGCAGGCCCGAGGGCTCGACCTCCAGCTGCTGGATGGCCCGCTCGATGACGGTGCTCGCGCTCGCCATGTTGAGGTCGAGGTCGCGGTGGGCGAGGGTGTGGTTCTCGTGGAGTGCGTCGGCGAGTTCCTGGTAGTGACGCACCGCATCGCGCACGTCGGTGCCGAGGCGCTGGTGCTGTGCGGAGGTCCCGGTCCGCAGCACGAACCGGACGCTGCGGATGCCGTGGTTGCGCATGGCGTTGGCCAGCACGTCCGGCTGCCACCGTTGGTCGTGCTGCTTGTCCAGCAGCAGCGCCATGAGCCGGCCGGCCTCGACGGGAGTGAGGCCTTCCTCGAAGCAGATCGCCTCGATGCCCTGGATCTGTGCGCACTGCAGCAGGCGTCGTGCCTGCAGGCTGGCCGAGTCAATCGGCTCGCTGCCGTGCGAGATGCAGTCCGGCGACAGGTCGAGTCGCAGCGGCATGGTCGCGCCTGCGGCAGCGGCGGCGCGCAGCGCGGCCACCATGGTGCCCAGGGCTGCCTCCGACTCGCGGCCGCCCTGTGGCTGCATGCCCACGATCAGGTGCGTTGCCACCAGTTCGTGTGCAAACGTCTCGACTGCCTGGCGGCGCAGGTCCTCTGCGGTCCTCGTCCTCACTTCTCGTCCCCCAGTTCGGGTGCCGCGACCACCACGGCGGTGGCGATCTGCTTGCAGAGGCTCTCGAGCCGGTCGTCGCTGCCCTTGCTGCCGAGGCTCGCAAGGGTCGTCACCAGGTCTCCGGTGAGCTTGTCGAGGCCCGCCTCGGGCGACAGGTCGAGCCCGTCCTTGAGCAGGTTGAGTGCACGGCGCTGCATCGAGGCGCGCGCGGTGAGGTAGGTGTCGATCAGCACGCCGAAGAACTCGTTCTCGATGCCCTCGAGGAGCGGCGGCCTGCCGGTCTCGGGGCGCGAGGCGAGCGTGTGCAGGAAGCCTGCGATCTCCTCGGACGCCACCGGTTCGAGGGGCAGGCTGGAGATCGCCTCCTGGGACGGCATGTGGCCGCGGCCGCGGAGCAGTCGCAGCGCGTCCTCCGTCAGCTCGGTGAGACGCGCCTCGAGCATCGGGTCAGTGGAGTCGAAGATCTCCTGCGGCACCGAGGACATGGCGGTCTCGGCGCGCAAGCGCTCCTTGCGTGCCTCTGCAGCGGCCTTGAGTTCGGCCTCGGCCTTCTCGTCGCGGTCCCTGAGCATCCACGGATGTATCGGACGGGCTCCTGTGGGACTTGTGGCACCTGTGAGCTTTCCCAACGGGTTGCCCAGTCCGCGGTGCCATGGAGGCCTCGCGTGCACCCGTCCTCGCGCTGGATCGTCAGGTGCCCAGCCTGTATCCCCTCGCCCATGAACCGCATCGCCGTCGTCAGCGCCGCCCGTACGCCCATCGGCAAGTTCCTCGGGGGCCTGTCGCCCCTGACCGCCGTCGACCTCGGCGCCCATGCTGCCCGCGCCGCGATCCAGCGGGCTGGCATCCAGCCAACCGACGTGCAGGAGGTCGTCTTCGGGCAGGCGCGCCAGCTCGGCTCCGGTCCCAACCCCGCCCGCCAGGTTGCCCTTGCCGCCGGCTGCGGCCACGGCGCCGTCGCCCTCACGGTCAACAAGGCCTGCGGCTCGAGCCTCAAGGCCATCGACCATGGCCGTGCCGCGATCCTGCTCGACGGCCGCGACGTCGTGCTGGTGGGTGGCATGGAGAGCATGACCAACATCCCCTTCCTGCTGCCCGGCATGCGCCAGGGGTTCCGGCTCGGCCACGTCGACGTGCTCGACGGCAACTACCAGGACGGCTTCACCTGCGGGATCCTCAAGGAGCCGATGGGCATGACGGCCGAGTACCTGGCCGACGACCACCGCATCGGCCGCGAGGAGCAGGACCAGTACGCACTCGCGAGCCACCAGCGTGCCGAGGCCGCCCAGAAGGACGGGCGGTTCCGGGACGAGATCGCCCCGGTCACCCTCAAAGGCCGCAAGGGTGACGTGGTGGTGGACACGGACGAGCACGTGCGCGCGGGGGTCACCCTCGCCGACCTCGCCAAGCTGCCCCCGGTGTTCCGCCCCAAGGTGGGCACCGTCCATGCGGGCAACAGCTCCGGGATCACCGACGGCGCCGCCGCCCTCGTGTTGATGAGCGAGGCTGAGTGCAGGCGGCGCGGACTGCAGCCGCTTGCATGGCTCGGCTCCTCGGCCACGGCGGGTGTCGACCCGCGCATCATGGGCATCGGCCCCGTCCCCGCGATCCGCAACCTGCTCGCCCGGACGGGCACGACCCTTGCCGATCACGACCTGTACGAGGTCAACGAGGCATTTGCCGCGCAGATGCTCGCCTGCCAGCGCGAGCTGCGCGTGCCGGAGGACCGGCTCAACGTCAACGGCGGCGCGATCGCCCTCGGTCACCCGATCGGCGCGACCGGTGCCCGCATCGTCGTGACCCTGCTGCACGAGATGCGGCGCCGCGGTGTGCGTCGCGGCATCGCGTCGCTGTGCATGAGTGGAGGCATGGGCATGGCCGTCGGGTTCGAGCGCGACTGAGGGATCCAGCAGCTTGACCTGTTGCGCGGCAGGGCGGACGCTGCGTCGATGCGCAGCCTGCTCCTCGCCCCGTTCGTCCTGCTTGCTGCATGCGGGGGCGAGAGCGCCCCGCGGACCCCGCGCGAACAGGCTGCGCTCGGCGCGGCACTGCATGCCGTTGCCGCCGCACGGTGCACGGCCTGTCACGCAGCGGGTGCGGATGCACCGGCCGAGCTGGCTGCACTGCCGGCGCCGAGGCTCGAGGGCATCGGCAACCGTCGCAGTGCCGGCTGGCTCGCCACCAAGCTCGAGTCGCACCATGCAGCGGACGCGGCAGAGGCAGCCGACCTTGCTGCGGCATTGCGCGCAGCTTGGGGCGCAGCGCCCCTGCAGGCGTGTGGCGTCGACGGTGCAACCGTCGAGGCCGGCGAGCGGGCGTGGCGCGAGAGCGGTTGCATCGCGTGCCATGCCGAGGCAGGCATCGGCGGGCTGGCGGCTGCCACCGACCGCGCGAGCGTGCTGGCGTTCCTCGCCGATCCTGCTGCCACCCGTCCCGACCTGACTGCGCACGGGTTCGCGCTCCCGCCGCAGCAGTCCGCTGCCATTGCGTCGTTCCTGCTGCGCGGCCAGCGCAAGGGGCCCGACGAGGCCGAGCCCTCGAAGGGCATCCACTGGGAGTGTTTCGAGCTGCGTATCGGCAACGCCAAGCCGCCCGAGCTCGACGGCCTCGAACCCAGCGGGAGCGGCCTCACGCAGGCATTCGACGTCTCGCACCGCACGCGCAACGACCACTTTGCGCTCCGCTTCCGTGCCGAGCTGACGGTGCCCGCGGACGGTGAGTACGAGTTCACCTGCGGCTCGGACGACGCATCGTGGCTCTGGGTCGACGGCAAGATGGTCGTCGAGAACGGCGCCATCGCCCCGTACCGCAAGCGCAGCGGCACCGTGCAGCTGACGGCAGGCCGGCACGCACTCCTCGTCGTGATGACCGAGGCGCAGGGCGGCGAGGAACTCGACGTTTGGTGGAGCGGTCCCGGGTTCGGCGAGGAGCGCCTCGACGGCGCCAGACTCACTGCGCGCAACGAGGCGCTGGTGCCGCCCGCCTCCGCTGCCGTGGACGATGCTTCGGCAGCGCGCGGGCGCGCCGCGTGGACCGCGCGTTCCTGCGGCGCGTGCCATGCGGATGCATTGCCCGGCGCGGAGGGCGTGCCTGCCGTCCGCGCGAAGCCGCCCGCACCACTTGCCGAGCTCACCAGCGGCAACTGCCCCACGCTGGCCGAACCGGCTGCCCTGGCGCCGGTGCAGGCCGCGCAGGCGGCACGGCGTGCCGACGTCACGCCCCACGTGCGCCTCGCCCATGCCATGGGGCGCGACGGCTGCCGGTCGTGCCACGTGCGCGACGGCGAGGGCGGGATGCGGACGGAGGCGGCCAAGGGGCTCGTCGAGGTCGAGGACCTCGGCGACGAGGGGCGCCTGCCGCCCTCGCTCGACAAGGTCGGCCACCGTTTGCGTCCCGAGTGGGTCCGTCGCGTGCTGGGCGAGGGGCTGCGGGCGCGCAGCTACGTGAAGGCACGCATGCCCTCGGTGTCCGAGGCCGCTGCACAGGAGTACGCCCAGCTGTTCGAGACCCTCGATGCCGTGCCCGGCGACGATGTCGAGCCCAAATTCTCGTCCGAGGTCGTGGCCGCCGGTCGCGACACCGTCGGGTCCAAGGGCTTCGGCTGCATCACCTGCCACGGGTTCGGCGAGTACCAGTCCAGCGGCGCGAAGGGCATGGACCTCGCCGTCCAGCACCAGCGCCTCAAGCCGCAGTGGTTCCGCGAGTGGTTGCTGCAGCCCACGGTGCACCGCCCCGGCACGCGCATGCCGACCTTCTGGCCGCAGGTCACCGACGCAGCGAAGGCGCAGGCCGATGCCGTGCGCGCCTGGTCGCTCCTCGGCAACGCGGCGCCCGTGCCGGTGGGCGTGAAGGCGCCGGGCGGCATGCGGCTCGAGCCCATCGACCGCCCCGTCCTCCACGGGGCCTTCCTGCGCGGACTGTCCGCGCGCTGCATGGCCGTGGGATCGCCGATGCGCACGCACCATGCCTACGACGTGGAGCACGCACGTCTCGCCTGGGTCTGGCGCGGTTCGTTCCTCGACGCGGCCGGCACCTGGGACGGTCGCGCAGGCCAGCTCCTCGACCCTGCGGGCTCCGATGCCGTCAAGCTCGCGAAGGAAGCCACCTTCCGCCCCGCAGACGGCAGTGCCGGCGAGCCGCGCGTGACCGGGTGGGACGTGGATGCCGAGGGCTACCCGACGTTCCTCCTCGCGGTCGGCCAGGCCACCGTGCGCGATGCCGTCCGTCCGGTGCTCAACGAGAGCGGGACCACGCTGGTGCGCACCGTGCGCGCCGACGGTGCCGACGTCGAACTCGTCACGGGCGCCCTCCCCGGCGTCCTCACAACCCTTGTCTCCGGGAAGCCCGTCGAGTCGGTGCGCGTGGCCGCAGGCGCGACCGTGGAGGTCCACTACCAATGGTGAGCATGCTGTCGTTCGCGTTGTTCTCGCTGCTCTCGTGCCCGCAGGGCGGCCCCGCGGAGTCGCTGCTCGACATCGTCGACCTCAAGCAGCCTGCAGACGTCGTGCTCGAGGTGGGTGGCCTTGCTCCCGTGGGCAAGGACCTGCTCGTCACCACGCGCCGCGGCGAGGTCTGGCTCGTGCGCGATGCCTATGGCAGCGAGCCGCGCTACCAGCTGTGGGCCGAGGGCCTGCAGGAGCCGCTCGGGCTGCTGGAGCACGAGGGCTGGTTCTACACCGCCCAGCGCGGCGAGTTGTCGCGCATGCGCGACACCAACGGCGACGGGCGCATGGACGAACTGCGCACCGTCAGCTCCGGCTGGCCGCTGTCCGGCAACTACCACGAGTACTGCTTCGGGCCGGCGCTCGCGGGCGACGGCACCATGTGGATGACCTGGAACAAGCCCTTCGGCGACGAGCCGTTCGGCTTCGCCAACTTCCGCGGCTGGGCTGCGCGCGTCCAGAAGGACGGCACCTGGGAAGGCGCGTGTGCAGGACTGCGCTCGCCTGCGGGCGTGGGCACCGCGCCGTGGGGCGAGGTCTTCTACACCGACAACCAGGGCGAGTGGTGCGCCACCAGCAAGTTTGCTGCCCTTGCCGAGGGCGACTTCCACGGCCACCCGCACGGCATCGAGTCGTGCAAGCTGCCCCAGAGCCGCGTCCAGCACCCCGGTGAGGTGAAGAGCGGCCTGCGCATGGAGGTCGCGGCAGCCACCATCCCCAACTTCCGCTTGCCTGCCGTGTGGATCCCCTACGACCGCCTCGGCCGTTCGCCTGCGGGCTTCGTGTGGGACGACGCGGGGCGCTTCGGTCCCTACAAGGGCCAGGTCCTGTGCGGGGACCAGTGGTCCGCCGAGGTCTTCCGCATGAGCCTCGAGAAGGTCAACGGACGCTGGCAGGGCGCGTGCTACCCGTTCCGCAAGGGCCTCAAGTGCGGCATCACGCGCCTTGCGTGGGGCACCGACGGCTCGCTGTGGTGTGGACTCACCAACCGCGGCTGGGGTTCCCTCGGCAAGTCCATGGACGGCATCCAGCGCCTCGTTTGGAAGGGTGCTGAGACCTTCGACCTCCTCGAGGTCACGGCACGCAAGGGCGGCTTTGCCCTGCGCTTCAGCCACCCCGTCGACCCGTCCTCCGTTGCCGCCCAGTCCGTCACCGTCGCACGCTGGACGTACGACCACCACGCTGGCTACGGCTGCCCCGAGCGCGACAACACCGACCTTGCCGTCACGGCGGCGCGGCTCAGCGCCGACGGGATGGTGGTGGAACTCGACGTCGACGGCATGAAGCCCGTGTGGGTGCACCACCTGGTGTGCAAGGGCATCCGCGCCAAGGGCGACGTGAAGGGCACTCCCGCCGAGGCCTTCTACACGCTCAACGCTATGCACGAGTGAGTTGGGCGGCGGAGGAGGGGGAGCGCGCGCGGAGACCGAGGCGGGAAGAAAAGCCGGGGCCGGGGAGCGGGAACGGTGGTTGCGGCGGATGGCGTGCTGGGTGAGGAGCGGGGACGGAAGGAGAAACTGTGAAGGGGGAGAGGGCGCGCGGACGTGGCGCGGGCGATGGGGAGGTGGCGGCGTGGTGGTGGAGCGCGCGCGGGGACGGAGGCTGGAAGAGAGGGCCGGGGAAGGGGAGCGGTAGTTGAGGCGGATGGGGCGAGCGGACCGGGGAACGGCGTGGCGGTCCCCCTGCTGTGGCGGTGGCCCGGTCCTTTCCCCTGCCCGTCAGACGACCTTGGGCCGCTCGTGGACGCTCAGCAGGC
>JBEGVB010000016.1:0-40032 GCA_041178545.1 Planctomycetota bacterium | reverse complement strand
CGCGCGCGCAGCTGTGGCACGGCGCCCACCGCGCGGCTGAGCACCAGCGCCTCCCCGAGGCTCACGCCCACCGGGAAGTGGCAGCAGTGCGCGCAGCCCGCGCTGCAGGCCCGCGCCGGTGCTGCTGCCGTGTCCGCGAGCAACGGCTCCAGCGCCGCATGCACGAGCGCGGCGCGGGCCGCGGGGTCACCGCATGTTGCCGCGGCGCGTGCCGCGCACTCGATGCCGCGATACCACTCGCCTAGCGTCGTGCTCACGCGAGCCGCAGGCGCGCCACGCACTCGACGTGGTGGGTCTGGGGGAACATGTCCCAGGCCTCGACCGACTCCAGCAGGTAGCCGCCCGCGCACAGCTCCTTGAGGTCGCGCGCGAGGGTGTTGGGGTCGCACGATACGTAGACGATGCGCGGGGCGCGCAGCTGCAACAGGCCCGGGATGGCGGGCTTGGCGCCGAGCCGCGGCGGGTCCATCAGGACGAGGTCGGGCACGGCCCGCTTGGCGCGCAGGAAGCCCTCGACGGAATCACGCACGTAGCCGACGTTGCGCACGTCGTTGCGATGGCACGCCACGCGACCGAGCAGCACGGCCCGGCGCTCGTCCTCGACCGCCACGACCTCGCCGAAGGCCTTGGCGAGCGGCAGCGAGAACAAGCCGATGCCCGCGTACAGGTCGTAGCACAGCTTGCCCTGCTCGCCCGCCACCGCGCCCTGCACGAGGCTGTCGACGAGGAAGCGGTTGCCCTGGAAGAAGCTGTCGGGCTCGATCAGGTAGCTGAAGCCGCACACGCGGTGTTCGACCAGGTCCTTCTTCATGCCGGGCAGGTCGGGCGAGAACATCGCTCCGTTGGTGCCGCACGAGCCCTCCACCTGGTAGGGCAGCTGGTCGTCGGGGAGCGTTGCCACGGCAGCGCGCACCTGTACCAGCGCCTCGTTGAGCGCCGGCGCCAGCACGGGGCAACTGGGCACGTCGATCACGGTCTTGGTCTCGGGGCGGTTGAATCCGAGCGCGCCCGGCTCGCACTTGAGCTGGGTGCGCGAGCGGTAACCCCATTCCTCGCCCGTGTGCACGCGGATCGGCTGCTGCCAGTCGAAGCCGCCGATGCGCACCAGTGCGTCGCGCACGATCTCGGCCTTCTGCCGGACCTGTTCCTCGTAGGTCACGTGCTGGAACTGGCAGCCGCCGCACTTGCCGAACAGGCTGCACCTCGGTTCGCGCCGGTGGGGCGAGGGCTCCAGCACCTGCTGGATGGTGGCACGGAAGAATCGCTTGTCGGCCTCGGTCACCACGACCCGCAGCCGGTCGCCCGGTGCGGCAAAGGGCACGAACAGCACGGCGCCATCGTGGCGCGCGATGGCGGACCCGCCGAAGGCGAGCTTCTCTGCGGTGACTTCGAGGACCTGGCCGATCGCGAGGCTGGACATGGGGCGGAGACCATACGCGCCGCGCACGCGAATCCGCAGCGCGAAGCTCAGCCTGTCCGGTTCGCTCGGTTGAGCAGCAGCAGGCCGGTGGCGACCAGCACGAGCGCGGTGACGAAGCGCCACGTGGGTGCCGGGTATCCGAAGGCCCAGCCCAGCGAGGCGGCGACGATCGGCTGCACGTTGATGTAGAGCGCCACGCGCGAGCTGTCGACCCGCTGCAGCGCCCAAGTGTTGAGGAAGTAGGTCAGCACCGAGGCGGCGAGCACGCCGTAGAGCGCGTACCACAGCACGGGTTGCTGCACCACGCGTTCGAGATGGGCGTGCTCGAGGGCCGGGCCGCACCAGATGCCGTTGGCGAGCGTTGCGAACGCGAACATCACCGCGAGGCTGGCCCAGGGGTCGAGCGACCTGCCGATCCAACGCATGACCACGAGGTGCCCGGCAAACGAGATGCCACTGGCCATGGTGAGCAGGTCGCCCACGAGCATCTCGTGGGTCACGCCCGTGCCATGCGCGAACAACTGGTCTGCCTCGAGCAGGATGGCCACGCCGGCGAGGGCCACCAGGATGGCGGTGACCTTGCGGCCCGAGAGGCGCTCCTGTCCGGCGAGCACCGCTGCCAGCAGCGTCCACGCCGGGATGATCGCGGTGACCACGGCCGAGTGCGCGGGCGTGGTGCGGGCCATGCCCTCGGTGAACAGCACTTGGTTGACGACGACTCCCAGCAGCGCGGCAAGGCACAGCCAACCGTACTGGCGGGAGGGGATGCGCGACCGCGCAAGCACCCACGCAATCGGTATGAATACCGCGGTGGCCGCGGCGATGCGGAAGAAGATCCATGCCTGCGGGGGCAGCACCCCGAGGATCTCCTTGGTGAACACGTAGTTGGCTCCGAACACCACCGAGACGGTGAGCAGGGCTGCGTGCACGAGCAGGGGGTGGGAAGCCAAGGGGTTGGGGAGCTTGCCCCCGTGCGTCCGCGAAGCAAGGGCGGGGTGGACGGGCGTTGGAACCGGCCTTGGTCTATATTCCCCGCCCCCTCGACCCGTCTGGCGCCCTGCCCGGCCCGGACCCACGGAACCACGATGCACCCACACGGTTGGATCGCCCTGCTGGCCCTCTGCGCCGCCGCGCATGCCCAGAACCCGAGCCTCAAGCTGCCGCCGCCCAAGGTGGACCCGGCTGCTGCCGCGCGGGAGGCTGCCGCGCCCAAGCAGGACGACCTGACCCGGTTCCGTGCCGACCTGCTCAACCTGCAGGGCCCCGCCCCCAAGGTGGAGCAGCTGCTCACCGAGCTCGGCCAGCGCTACCCCGAGCCCAAGCTGGAGAACCTCGTGGTCGAGGTGGCGCGCAAGGCTCAGGTGCGCGAGCTGCAGTTCCTCATGCTGGTCGCGCGGCGGTTCGGCACCCCAAAGGTCGCAGACGAGTTGCTCTTCCAGGCGTTGGCCCGCCCGCTGGGTGCTGCTGCACGAGACGTGCTCGACACGATGGCAAAGCTCAAGGGCGAGGGCGCCCGTGCTGCGCTCGTGGAGTGCATCCGGTCCCGGATCCCGGTCACGCGGCGCACGGCCACCGAGCTGCTCGCCGCACGGGCGACCCTCGAGGACCTGACGCTCGCTCTGGAGCTCGCGGGTGAGCAGTCACCGGACCTGCGGCTCTGCGGTATCGACCTGCTGGCCGCGATCCCTGCAGACGATGCGCGTCGCAAGCTCATCGCGTTGCTGTCGCGCGACCCCACGGTGGCCGGTCCTGCCTGCACGGCGCTGGTCCGCCAGGGCGAGGGCGCGGCCCAGATGCTGCGCGAGTTCCTGCAGCAGCCGGCCATCGACCGCTCGTGGGCCTACAGCGCGTTCGCGTTGAGCCGCATCGAGGCCGAGACGGGTCGACAGTTCGTCGATGCCGCTGCCGTCCCGGAGCTGGAGAAGGGGCTCGCAGGCCCGGACCGGGTGGCGCGCTGCCTGTGCGCCATCGTGCTTGCCGACCTCAACTACCGCGGCATGGGGAGCCCCGTGCCCACGGATGCAGCCGTGGTCGAGGCACTGCTCGACGTCGTTGCGCCAGTCGAGTTCCTGCCCAACATCGACATCATGCGTTCGCTCGCCCAGGCGAGGCTGCGACTGCTCGCAGGGCGCACCGTGATCGACCCGCGCGGCTGGTGGTCGGCGACCAAGAACGACTTCCTCGCCATGCGCGCGAGGGTTGCCGTGACCGAGGCGAATGCCGCAGCAGCACGCATCGTGTTGACTGCCGAGAAGACGGAACTGCGCTTCCTCGGCGAGTCGCTCGCGGGCATGCAGCCTTCCTCCACGGGCAGCGAGGTCGTGCTCACGGCCGCACAGATGCTCGCCCTCGTCGATCGGTTGCGCACGGCAGGTTTCATGGGCGAGGCGCCTGTCGTCGGCTCGGCCGTGCTGCCCGTCCTGCGGCTGCTCGTGCTGGAGGTGCAGGGCACGAGGGCCCAGGCCGTGGCCACCGCTGCCGACGCACCCGGGTTCGACCGGCTCGTCGACGTGCTCGATGCCGAGCTGCGCGAGCAGGCGTGGCAGCTCTACCGCGACCCTTCCACCGACCGTGCAGCGTTCTGGCGCGCCGAGCGCGAGTGGCTTGCAGCCAACCCCGATCCCGTCGAGCAGGAGCGCCGGCTGTTGCGGCGCGCCCTCGAGTTGTGGCCCGCTCTCGACGAAGTGGCACGGATGCGTGTCCTCGAACGCACGGCATCCCGTGCGGACCGGGGTGCAGTGCTCGGCGAGGAGACCGGCAGGCGCATGATCGCCCTGGTCGACGCCTCGCCGCAGCTGGGGGCAATGGAGTCGCTGCTCCTCGAGTTCGCTGCCATGACACCGGGCGACACCGTCTGGCGCGAGGCAGTGGCCCGCGCCTGGCAGAAGACCGGTGGCGGTCGCGACGCGGTGACGAGGCTCTTCAAGCTCCTGGGCCGCGACCGTGTGCTTGCGGCACTCTCGGACACGACCGAGGCGGTGCGGCTCGCAGCCATCGACGAGATCGTGTCGCTGCGTGACCCGCGCAACGGTCCCGAGCTGGTGAAGCTGCTTGCAGACGCCGACCCCGACGTGCAGCGCTCGGCAGTGTTTGCCGTCGGCATGCTGGGTGTCGCCGACGCGGCACCGATCCTCGTGAAGTGGGTTGCCGACCCTGCCACCGACCCGGTGCTGCGGCGCGAGGCACTGCACAGCATCGGCAGGATCGGCTGGCCCACGGCCTTCGACACGCTCCGGCAGGCGATCGGCTCGCCGGTGGTCGAGGACCGGCTCGCAGCCATCCGCGGCCTTGGCGAGCTCAAGGACGCACGCGCAGCCAACCTGCTCACCGACTTGTTCGTGAGTGCGCCGGCGAGCGAGACCGGTGAGCTGGCTCGCTTCCACCTGCAGCGCATGGGCGCCAGGTGGGCGGTCCCGGCACTGCGCGCACAGCTGCGCATGGACGGGCTCGCAGCCCGAGCCGAGGTCGTGCTGCTGCTCGGCAGCTACCAGGACCCCGAGGTGGTGCCCGAACTCATCGACCTGCTCCGCAGTGCGAAGGACCCGTTGCCCATCGTGGCGATGATCGAGGCCACCACGGGTGCCGAGTTCGCCTCGCGCAACGACCGTCTGCTCGTGCTCGAGCAGTGGTGGCGCGCGCACCGGGAGGAGTCGCAGTGGCGTTGGCTGCTTCGCGGGCTGGACGAGGCCAAGGTCAAGCACGCGCTGACCGACGACATGTACACCCCCGGGGCTGGGCTGCGCAGCGTGCCCGAACTCGCACGACTGCTCCGATCCGCACCCGCACCACGCCACCGCATCCTGGCTGCCGCCGTGCTGCGCGCGGTCAGCGGCGAGGACTACGGCGCGGTCACCTCGATGACCCCACAGGAGGCGTTGGACGCGATCGCCGCCCGGTACGTGGCGCTCCACGACGCCAACAAGACGGGGTCGCGGTGAGGGGCTCCTGGACGGTGCTTGCCGGGCTCGCGTTGCTGTTCGGCGCCTGCTTCGCCGGCTTGCGCGCCAGCTCCGACTTCCTTGCCGTCGAGGCCGAGCAGGACGCGGTGGCTGCTGCCGCCCGGGCGCACGGCGTGCCGATGGCCGAGGCCCTCGCCCTGCGGTTGGTACAGGGAACGGACAAGCCGTTGTCGGGGTTCGACGACTACTGCCGCAGGTATGCCGAGCTCAAGGCACGTCAGGGTGCGCCCCTCGCGGTGGTGGAGCTGCAAGGCGATGCCTCCACCGCGGCCGCAGCGGTCCGCGCTGCGGGTGGCGACACCGAGGCTGCCTGGAAGAACGTGTGGGGCCGGCCCGAGGTCGCGGAGGGCGTGAAGTTCCTGTCCTGGCGGGACCGCTTCGCGAAACGCGACTCCGCACGCGCCCTCGATTGACCACGGGTCGATTGAGGAGCAATCGGCGCCAAGTATCGTTGGTCGCCCCATGACCGACGTAGCCGCCGTCACCAGACAGATCGAATCAGAGAGCAAGACGCTCCAGGACCTGCGTCGTGCCGTGCACGACGTCATCGTCGGCCAGGACCAGCTCGTGGACGGTCTGCTGGTGGCCCTGCTGGCGGACGGACACGTGCTGCTGGAGGGCCTCCCGGGCCTCGCCAAGTCGCTTGCCGTGTCCACGCTCGCCCAGGCCGTGGGCGGCAGGTTCCGCAGGATCCAGTTCACCCCCGACCTGCTGCCCGCGGACCTCATCGGCACGCACATGTACGACCCGCGCAACGCGAGTTGGTCGGTGCGCGAGGGGCCGCTGTTCGCCAACTTCGTGCTGGCCGACGAGATCAACCGCGCGCCAGCGAAGGTGCAGTCTGCGCTGCTCGAGGCCATGCAGGAGCGACAGGTGAGTCTGGCGGGGGACACGCGGCAGCTGCCCAAGCCGTTCCTCGTGCTGGCGACCCAGAACCCGGTCGAGCAGGAAGGCACGTACCCGCTGCCGGAGGCGCAGGTCGACCGGTTCCTGCTCAAGCTCGTGGTCGGCTACCCGGACCGTGCGGAAGAACTGCGCATCATCGAGCGCATGGGCGCGATCGGCAGCCGCATCGACGTGAAGCCGGTGACCAGCATCGAGGCGCTGATGCGTTGCCGCGCGCTGCTCGACACCATCTACCTCGACGACAAGGTCAAGCACTACGTGGTCGACCTCGTGTTCGCCACGCGTGAGCCGGAGGCAGCAGGGCTGGGCAAGCTCGCCCCGCTCATCCTCTACGGTGCCTCGCCGCGCGCTTCGCTTGCGCTGGTCCGGGCGTCGCGTGCGCACGCGTTCCTGCAGGGCCGTGGGTTCGTCACCCCGCAGGACGTGAAGGCCGTGGGCCACGCGGTGCTGCGCCACCGCGTGCTCACCACCTACGAGGCAGAGGCCGAGGGCCTCACGAGCGAGGACGTGCTGCGGCAGGTCTTCGACACCGTCCCCGTACCCTGAGCCGCACGGTCGTGAGCCCCGCCAACCGGACTGCTGCCGCGCCGCTCGACCGCGACGCGCTCGCCGAGATCCGCCGGATCCAGGTCCGGACGGACCGCATGGTCACGGACGTGTTGGCAGGCGGCTACAGCTCCGTGTTCCGCGGCTCGGGCATCGAGTTCGAGGAAGTGCGTGAGTTCACCGAGGGCGACGACCCGCGGTCCATCGACTGGAACGTGACGGCGCGCACCGGCAGGCCTCACATCAAGAAGTTTGTCGAGGAGCGCGAGCTCACGGTGATGTTGCTCCTCGACCTCAGTGCCTCCACCCGTTTCGGCACCCGCGAGCAGGGCCCGTCGGGCCGCCTGCGCTCGGTCCGCGCGACTGCCGCGCTGTTCTGCGGCTGCGTTGCGTTCGCAGCAGCGCGCAACAACGACAAGGCCGGCCTCGTTGCCTTCTCCGACCGCGTCGAGCGACATCTCCCCGCCAAGAAGGGCAGGGGCCACGTGCTCCGGCTGATCCGCGACGCCTACGCACACGAACCCGTGGGCAAGGGCACCGACCTGGCTGCGGCCCTCGAGTTCGCGGGCAGGGTGCAGCGTCGGCGTGCTGTCGTGTTCCTCGTCACGGATGCGTTTGCCGAGGTGCCCGAGCACGAGATGCGCGTGCTCTCCCGGCGCCACGACCTGGTGCTCGTGCGTGTGCGCGACCCGCGCAGCGAGCAGCTGCCTGCAGCCGGCCTGTTGCGGTTGCGGGACCTGGAGACCGGGGCCGAGCGTTGGGTGGACAGCTCCAGCCGCGCCGTGCGCAGTGCCCTCGAGGCAGGGGCACAGCGTGCCCGGCGCGAGGTGGACGAGGTGTGCAGGCGCGCAGGCATCGACGTGCTCGACGTCTCCACGCACGGGAGCGTTGCCGACCCCATCGTCCGGTTCTTCCGCATGCGCGAGCGCAGGGGTGCACACCGGTGAGGCCGCGCACGATCCTCCTCGGCGCCCTGCTCCTCGGTGCATGCGGGCCGGGCCCGGCACCGTGGCCCGAGGTCCCGCAGGGGGCCCTGCTCACCGTGGTGGCGCGGCCCAGTGCGACCCAGGTCGAGTTGCTCCAGCCGTTCACGGTGGAGGTCGACCTGTGGCGCCGCGAGGGCATCGAGGTCGACTTCACCCCAAGGCTGCCCGAGGGCACCGAGGGCACGGTCGAGACGGCGCCCGGTGAGTTGGCAGGGGGAGGCAGCTGGCAGCGCACCGTGCTCGCGTTGCGTGCCACGACCGGTCCAGGCGAGCTGGTGGTGCCGCCCTTCGAGGTGCGACAGCGTGGCGGGGAGGCCGTGGCCGCCAGCGAGGAACTGCGCATCGCGGTCCGGTCGCTGCTCGAGGGTGCCGAGGCAGCACTCGAGCCGCCCGGTCGATTGCTCGACGCCCCATTCGACCCATGGCCCTGGGTCGCAGCCGCGGGGTTCCTGCTGGCAGGCGGCTTCGTCGCAGCGCGGCTGCTGCGGCCGCGGCCGGCGCCCCCGCCCGAGCCCGCAGTGGCGGTGCCTGCACACGTGCTGGCGCTGCGCGAGATCGAGCGGGTTCGCGCGATGTCGCGTGCCACTGCAGCACAGGTCGACGCGTTCTACGTGGCATTGTCCCACGCGCTGCGCGTGTACGTGGAGGCCCGCTTCGGCCTGCACGCACCCGAGCGCACCACCGAGGAGTTCCTCGCCGAGGCAGAGCGCCATGGCGGCATCGCCGAGGAACAACGCGCCGCGTTGCGTCGCTTCCTCCACGCCTGCGACCTCGTCAAGTTCGCCGCCATGGTGCCTGCCGAGCAGGAGCACCTGGAGGCACTGCTCACGGCATCGGCATTCGTCCATGCGACGGTGCCCGTGGCGCCGGAGCCGCAAGTCGCTGCAAGCGGGGCCGTCGCATGAGCCCCGCGGAGTTCACCCTGCTGGACCCCTGGCTGCTGGCGAGCCTGCTGCTGGTCGTGGCGGCCTTCGTCGTCCGCGCGTTGCGCCGGCGCGCCACGCTGCCCACGGCATCCCTTGCCCTGCTGGCGTCCGTGCCCGTCACGCTGCGGGAGCGGCTCGTGGGGCTCCCTGGCGTGCTCCTGTTCGTGGGGGGGCTGTCCTTGTGCGTTGCACTCGCACGTCCCGTCGAGCGCGAGGTCGTGCCGCTGCGCGAGGCAGGCGTCGACATCCTGCTCGTCGTCGACGTGAGCTCCTCGATGCGCACCAAGGACATGGCACAGGGCACCGACATGATGCGCGTTGACGCTGCCCGTGCCCGCGCCGCGGCCTTCGCCCGCGCCCGGTCCTCGGACCGTGTCGGCCTGGTGACTTACTCCGCCTTCGCGGAACTCGTGTGCCCTCCCACGCTGGACGAGCGTGCGCTTGCCGCCTTCGTCGAGGCCGTGCAACCGATGCCCGAGGGCTCGCCGCTCGACGGCACCGCCACCGGCACCGCGCTGGCCAAGGCAGTGCGCGTGCTCGAGAAGAGCGAGGCGAGGAGCAAGGTGGTGGTGCTGCTCACCGATGGCCAGACCACGGTGCGCGACGTGGACCCCATGGCTGCTGCCAAGCTGGCGGCGGACGCAGGCATCCGCGTGCACACGATCGGCCTCGGCAACGGCATCCCCAGCCCTTTCGGCGGCTGGGTCGCCGTCGACTTCACCGAGCTGCAGAAGATCGCGGACACCACCGGCGGGAAGTTCTTCGCCGCCCAGAGCGACGCGGACCTCGCCACGGTCTACGAGGAGGTCGACCGGCTGGAGAAGGCGCCCATCGAGGACCCCAGGTACCGGACCGTCGACCGTTTCGAGCTGCCGCTCCTCGCCGGGCTGGTCGCGGTCCTGCTCGGCATCCTGCTGGAGCTGCTCTGGCTGCGAGGTGCGCCGTGAGCGGTCCCGTCTGGACGCGGGCCGAGCTGTGGCCCCTGCTGCTGTTGCTGGTGCCGCTTGCCGCGCTGCTCTGGTGGCTGCTCACCCGCAGGCTGCGAGCTCTGGCTGCATACGGAGCTGTTCCCGCGGGCAGCAGTCCTTCGCCACTCGGCCGCTCGCTCCGCCTCACGACGATGGCTGGACTCGGGTTGCTTGCCTGGATGGACCCGCGCTGGGGCGAGGAGTCGGTGGTGGTGGAGCGCAGGGGGCTCGACCTCGTGCTCTGCATCGACGTCTCCCGCTCGATGCTCGCCCGCGACCTCGAGCCCACGCGCCTCGCACGCGCGGTTGCCGACGTACGTGCCGTGCTGCCAGAGCTGTCCCGCGGCGACCGTGTGGCGCTGGTGGCCTTTGCAGGACGCGCGCGCCTGATGATCCCGCTCACGCACGACGTCGACTCGTTCCGCCAACTGCTCGCCGAGTTGGACACCGATGCGGTCAGCCTCGGCGGCAGCGACCTTGCTGCTGCGTTGGAGAAGGCACGCGAGTGCGCGACGGGCGACCTCGCCACCACGTCGGTCATCCTCATGACCGACGGCGAGGACCTCGGCGGCTCTGGCAGGGCGGCAGCCGCCAGGCTCGCGTCCGAGGGCATCGTCATCCATGCCATCGGCTATGGCTCGGCGCGCGGCAGCAAGATCACGGTGTTGGAGCAGGGTCGCGAGCAGTTCCTCAAGGACGAGTCCGGTGCCGAGGTCGTGAGCGCCATGGACGAGGCCGGTCTGGCTGCCATTGCCGGTGCCAGCGGGGGTGAGTTCCTGCGCGCCGAGTCCATGGCACTGCCCCTGCGGCAGCTGCACGAGATGCGCATCCGCCCGGCGGTGCAGCGCAGCTACGATGCCGGGGAGGAACTGGGCCTCACGCCGAGGTACCAGTGGCTGCTGCTGCCGTTGCTCCTGCTGCTCGCCTGGGAGATCCTTGCCCGGGGAGGATCTGCCCGATGAAAGCCCTTGCCCTCGTGCTGACGCTGTCTGCTGCTGCCCTTGCACAGGGTGGCGGCGAGGACCGTGCGCGCGCCCTCTACAACGAGGGTCGCCACGCCGAGTCGATGGCTGCATGGCAGGAACTCGTCGCGCGCGAGGGCGACCGTCCGCACCTCCTCGCCAACCTTGCGCTGAGTGCACTGAAGGCCGGCGAGCTGGAGGAGGCACAGAGTGCCATCGACCGTTATGCCGCAGTGGCAGGCGACGCGGTGCGCAAGGACCTGCACCAGGGGATGCTCGGCAACCTTCGCTATGCGGAGTCGTTGGCAGCGGAACAGGCCCAGCAGTCGCCCACCGGCAACCCGCTCGAGCCGCTCGAGCAGGCCATCGCCCGTGCCGAGGCCGCGCGCACCCACTTCCTCGAGGCCGCGTCCGCGCCGGATGCGGCTCCCGAGGTGAAGCGCAACCTCGAGCGCACCCTCCGGCGGGTCGCGGAGCTGCGCAAGAAGCTCGAGGAGGCCAAGGACAAGCAGGAGAAGAAGCAGTCTGGGAAGGACCAGCAGGAGAACCCCAAGGAGGGCGAGAAGAAGCCCGACGGGGAGAAACAGGATCCGGAGCAGAAACAGGAGGAGGGCAAGCCCTCCGAACCGGAGCAGAAGCAGGACCCCAAGGACCCGAACAAGCCCGAGCCGCAGAAGACCGAGGACAAGGGCCAGCAGGCGGGCGAGGAGACGCAGCAGGACCAGGCCAAGCCGCAGCCAGCAGGCGAGCAGCCACAGGGCCAGCCGCCCGCGGCAGCGCAACCGCAGCCGCCACAGCGCAGCGACGCGCCCGGTGAACAGCCGGCCGACCTCAAGCTCTCCCCCGAGGAGCGCCAGCGGATGTATGCCGAGCTCGACCGGCTCGAGAAGCTGCTCAAGGAGTACCGCGCGCGCACTGCGCGCCAGCGTTCGGGAGGGCGCGACTGGTGATGCGCTTGCTGCCCGTCCTCCTGTTGCTCGCGTTGTCGCATGGCACCCTCCTTGCGCAGGAGAAGCTCGCCGTGCGCGGTCCCGACCCTGCAACCGTGCGGCTCGGGGACGCGAGCCGCATCGAACTCGTCGTCGAGGGCCGGGACGCGGCGCCTCGCACGCCACAGCTGCCGACGGTCGACGGGCTGGAGATGGAGGTGTCGCCTCCCGCGCGCCAGTCGTTCAGCTACTTCGACGGCAGGACCATGGTGCAGCAGTCCTCGGTGCGCTTCACGGTCGGCCTCCGGCCGCTGCGCGAGGGATCGTTCACGGTCCCGCCGATCACGATCTGGACCGGGACCCGCGAGCAGCAGACGCCCGAGCTGCGCGTCGAGGCGGTCAGGGACCTGCGCGGTGAGGAGTTCGGCTACCTGGCCGTGGAGCCGTCTGCCGCCCGTGTGTACGTGCACGAGCCGATCCGGATGAAGGTGGAGTTCGGTGTCGATGCAGGGCTCCGCCCCGTGCTCGACCGCGCCTCGAACGGCGCACGCTACGTGGACTTCGAGGTGCAGGCACCCTGGCTCAACGACCTCGAGGGCGGCGTCGCCCTCACCGAGCCGGAGCCGCAAGGCAACCGGGTGATGCTCGTCCTCAACCGCACGCTCCAGTCCGGCAACTACGAGCCGCAGTTCGCCCGCGAGGGCAGGCAGTGGCAGCGCTTCACCTTCGAGCGCTCCTTCCTGCCCACGCGGCCGGGCAAGCTCGAGCTCGCAGCGCCGCTGCTGCGCTACAACGTGCTCGTGCGGGACGGCCGTCAGGCCGAGAACTTCTACGTCTACGGCAAGCCGCTCACCGTCGAGGTGCTGCCCATCCCGCTCGAGGGTCGGCCCGACCCCTACTACGGTGCCGTGGGCAGGTTCACCCTCGACGCCACCGTCGACCGCGACACGGTCAAGGTGGGCGGCACCGTGCGCGTGACCCTCTCGATCCGCGGTACCGGCAACCTCGAGTTCCTGCGCGTGCCTGCGCTCGACGACCTTGCAGGCTTCCACAAGCTCGGCCAGACCGAGTCGCGCAAGCCGGGCGAGGTGGTGGTGTTGTACGACCTCACGCCGCTCGTGCCCGAGGTCACCGAGGTGCCCGCCATCGGCTGGAACTGGTTCGACACCACGCCAGGCATCGAGAAGTTCGTGGAGGCCCGCACCAAGTCCGTGCCGTTGCACGTGCAGCCGCTGCCCCCGGGTGCAACGCTCTCACCCCTGCCGGTCGCCGCCAAGGCAACGCAGCCTGGTGTCGACGACATCCACGACGTGCGCGAGCCGGGCGGCACTGCACGCATCCAGTACAGCCCTGGCAGCCTCGTTGCCTGGCTCGCTGTCCTGTTCCCGTGGCTGCTCGCCCTCTCGTTCCCGCTGCGCGCCACGATGCGTCGGCATCGCGATGCCACGGCAGGAGAACGGCGCGCGCGTGCGGCAGCAGGTCAGTGCCGTCAGCGCCTCGCACAGGGTGTGGATGCTGCCGACGCGCTGGCCGACTACCTCGCGGACCGGTTGGCCACCACCCGTGCTGCGGTGATCGGTCCAGACCTTGCGCAGAGACTCCAGGCCTCGGGCCTGCCAGAGCCAGTGGCGCGCGAGGCGGCTGCAGTGCTCGAGCGCGGTGTCGCGGCCCGTTACGGTGGCGGTTCCTCGCTGCAGCGCGACGAGGTGCTCGCGCTCGTCGAGCGCGTGGAGTCCAGTGCGCGCGCTGGTCGCACGACGACGCCTGCAGTTCTTGCCCTGTTGCTCGCCCTCGTGTGCGGGTCCATTGCCCATGCGCAGGAGCCCGTGCAGTCCGCAGGGGCCGCTGCACTCGCCGCATGGCGGGCAGGGGACCACGAGGCCGCATGCAAGGGCTACGAGGCCGCGATCGCGGGGAACACCCTCCCCGACCGCAGGCTCTTCTACAACCTCGGCAACTGCTACTACCGCCTCGGTGACCTGCCGCGGGCAAGGTGGGCCTGGGAGTGTGCGCGCCTCGGCATGCCGCGGGACGCAGAACTGCTCGCCAACCTTTCGCTGGTGGAGAAACGGTTGCCGGCACCGGACGCTGGTGTCGAGCCCTTCCTCGCGGCGGTTGCCGGTCTGCGCGACTCGATGACCGCGGTCGAACTCCTCGTGCTCTGTGCGCTCTGCAACCTGGTGGCTGCGCTAGGGCTCGTTGTCGGCTGGCGCAGGCCTGCGCTGCGTGCAGCAGGTGCCATTGCACTGCTCCCGGCCCTCGTGATCGCTGCCGAACTGCTCGTGCTGGGCCCGCAGCGTGCGCCTCGCGCCGTCGTGCTCGCGGAGGCGAGTCTCCGTGCCGAGCCGCGCGAGGCAAAGGACCTGCCCGTGCTCGCCACCCTCGCCCCGGGAGCATCCGTCGAGTGGCTCGGTGCTGCTGCGGACTGGGCGCGCGTGCGCGCCTCGGGCAGGACCGGCTACCTGCCGACGAAGTCGGTTGCGCCGGTGCGCTGAGTTCAGCCGAGCATGCGCTTCATGCGCATGCCCGCGAGGAACAGCAGGCCGCCGAGCACCATCAGGATCCCGCCCACGATGTAGCCGACCAGGTCGGGGTTGTAGATCAGCAGGAGGCCGAAGAAGCCCAGCAGGAAGCCGGGCACCATCAGCACCACGGGCATCTGGGGCGGGACCTGCGGCATGCCGCCACGGTTGAGCTTGAAGTCCATCAGTTCAGTTTCTTCTCGAAGATGCGGTAGCGCCTGTAGCACCTGTGCCCGAGTTTTTCGAGCGGGCCCAGCATGTCGCGGTTGTCCTCGAGGATCCAACTCGCCTCGCAGGCGGTGAACCCGTTTGCGAGGCCGCGGAAGATCACCTCGTGCAGCAGCAGGGTGGGCAGGCCGTTGCCGCGGTGCTCCGGCAGGCTGCCCAGCGTGATCACCCGGATCCGGTGCGTCCTGCGGGCGCGCAGCAGGTGCACCCAGCCGAACGGGAGCAGCCGTCCGTTGGCCTTCTTGATGGCCAGGTTCGCGTCCGGCAGGCCGATCACGAAGCCGACGGGTTCGCCGGCCACCTCCGCCACGTGCATCAGCGCAGGGTGGGCGAGCGGCTTCAGGTCCTTGGCCTGGCGCAGGAACTCGCCCTTGCTCATCGGCACGAAGCCCCAGTTGCGCTCCCAGATGCGGTTGTAGAGGTCCCAGAGCAACTCGACCTCGCGGTCCCAGTTGCGCAGGTCCACCGAGCGCATTGTCGCGCCGAGCCGCTTGCGGATGTGGGTCGCGATGCGGTCGAGGCGCGGCAGGTCGAGTTCGCTGCCGTCGACCCAGAGGGCAAGCAGGTCCTTGGCCTTCGTCAGGCCCCACGACTCGAACCAGACCCGGTACGAGGACGGGTTGTGGGGCATCATCAGCACGGGCGGGCCGGGGTCGCCCTCCACCAGCAGCCCGCACGTGTAGTTGGTCGAGAGGTTCACCGGGCCCCGCAGCGAGTCGGCACCGTGCTCCCGCAGCCACCGTGCGGCGTGTTCCAGCAGCGCATGGGCCGTGCGCTCGTCCTCGGCCTCGAAGTGGCCGAAGAACCCCACCCGGTCGCCGTGGAACTCGTCGTGCAGCCGGTCTCGGCAGACGCTGATGCGGCCCGTGGTCCTGCCGTGCTCACGGCTCACGAACAGTTCGACGGTCGCGTGCTCGAAGAACGGGTTGCGGCGCGGGTCGACGGTCCAGGACTCGCCGAAGGTGAAGGGCGGTACGTAGTGCGGGTCGTGCCGGTAGAAGGCCCGCTGGACGTCGAGGAAGCGCGCCGGGTCGCGCAACGGTTCGATCGCAATCGAGTTGCGCAGTGCTGGAGCCGGAGCCGCCATGCGGGTAGAGGTTATCGGGATGCGCCGGTTGTTGGCCATGCACCTGTCGTCGATCGCCCTCCTCGCCGCCTGTTCCAGCGGGCCGGAGGGGGTGCAGCGGTTCGACCCCGGCAAGCCGGACCGCGCACAACAGGAGCGGCTCGCCAACGCCGAGCGCCTGTACCGCACCTCGGACCCGGCTTTCGCAGCCGAACGGGACGCGCTCTCGGCCGAGCCGGTCACCGCGTTCTGGCTCACACGCATGCTGGTGCGCGACATCGTCCATGTGCGCGAGGGGCGCGACCCCGACCAGGAGTTCCAGCGTGCCGCGGCCAGCATCACCAACCCCGTCGAGGCGCGCGCCATGACCCAGCTCGTGGCCATGGGCGAGGCCGCCATGCCTTGCATCCGCAAGGACCTTCTCGAGAGCCGTCAGGGCCCGCTGCGCGAGCTGGGGGTGGAGACCAGCGCCCGCATCGGTGCGGCAGCCGTGCCCGACCTGGCTGAGCTGGTGCGTTCGGGCGATGCGAACCAGGCGCGCGGTGCCGTGCGCGCACTGGCTGCCATGGAGGTCTGTGAGCCTGCACTCGAGTTGCTGCGCGAGGCGGCCAGGAGCGCGGACTTCACCCTCCGTGCCGCGGCCGCGCGTGGCCTCGTGCGGGGCTCGATCGCAGACGTGGCCCTGGTGCGGGCGATGGTGGTGGAGGACGGGGACCGATTCGTACGGCGCACTGCCGGCACCGCCATCTCCACGGTCCCCGAGGTGCGCAACGCGGAGGCCCTCGTGACCCAGTTGCGCCGTTGTCTCGCCGAGCAGGACACTGCTGGCGAGCAGGCGGCGCAGGAAGCGCTCCAGCGGCTCAGCAACACCCGCAGCCCGCGCACCGCGGATGCATGGGCCGAGTGGGCCCGCACGTGGACGCCCCAAGGCGCGTCGAGGCAGTAGGCACACCATGGCGGAAGACTGGAAGATCAACCGGGACCGGACGCGCTGCGAGAAGCCGGGCTGCCCGCTGCCCTCGCAGAAGACGTACACGGCAGTGCTCGAGCTGCCGTCCTGCATGCGCAAGGACATGTGCGACGCATGCTTTGCGGACTACGAGCGAAAGTGCCCGTTCCCGCCGGTGTTCTGGCGCGCCATGCGCAGGAGCTCGGGCAGCAAGGAGCCAGTGCTCGACCTCGTCTCGCTGCGCATGCTGTTCGACCGGCTCGGCCAGAGCGACGAGGAGAAGCCCCGCAGCCTGCGCTACTTCGTCGCCCTCCTGCTGATCCGCAAGCGAGCCCTCCGCATGGTGCACCCGCGCAACGCCGAGGAGGAACGTGCCGACCTCGTCGTGGTGGACCCCAAGGTCAAGGAGATGGAGCCTGTGCTGCTCTTCGCGCCCCCCACGGTGCTCGACGGGCTCGCGGGCGTGAAGGACGAGCTGCTGGCGGCCATCGGGTCGAACCCCGAGGACACCGATCGCGGAGTTGTGGAACCCGGTCGCGGCCCCGGCGCAACGTGAGGTGACCCGTTGCTCCGGCCGCTACTGCCGGAGCACCTTCGCCATTGGCTTGCCCTTCGCCAACTCGTCGACGAGCTTGTCCATCCAGCGGATCTTGCGCATGAGCGGGTCCGTGATCTCGGCAATGCGGACGCCGCAGATCGTGCCCGTGATCTTCTCGGCATTCGGGTGCAGAGCAGGTGCCTGGTCGAAGAACGACTGGATGTCGACGCCGTCCTCGACCTGTCTCGCCAGCTGCTGAGGGCTGTAGCCGGTGAGCCAGCAGAGGACCTGGTCCAGTTCCTGCCGGGTGCGGCCCTTGCGCTCCACCTTCTGCACGTAGGCCGGGTACACGCGGGCGAACGGCATGGCGAAGATCTTGTGGCTCATGTTCGCTGCTCCAATGGATGCGTCGAGGGGGCGCGGTGCACAGATGCTGATCGCGGAGTTGTGGAACCCGGTCCGGGCCCGGACACCATGGGAGCTGGCCTGCCAACGGGGCGCCAGACCGGGCCCGGGGAGCGAGTTTTCGTGGTCCAAGCCGTCTCCAGGCCGCGCGTCACCGCCGGGGTGGCCTGCCATGACGCCTTCGCGTGCCGTTCGCGGCCGTGGTCAAGGGCGCGTCATGCCGGTCAAGGAGGGTTGACCAAGGTGTCCGAGCGGCCGCGTGATCCAGTTCCAACAATCGCCGTAAATCCATCTATGGCAGTCGGTTGCAATCGCCTTGACGCGGACTGTTCGCCGCTTGGCGCACGGCAAGGTGCTGGCATCCGAGCGGCCTCCACCATGCGGCGAGCGAGTCGCCGTTCGCCCGGTCGGCGATTCCACAACTCCGCGATCGGTATCAGCGCCAGGTGATGTCCCACACCAGCTCCTCGCCCTTCTCCACGGCGGTCTGGGCGGGAACCAGCAGGGTGGCCTTGTTGCGTTCGTGGGCGGTCTCGACGCCGCGTCCCGTCGGCAGCACGCCGGAGGAGATCACGGGGCCGGGGAACTGGATCTCCAGCAGCAGGTTCTCACCGATCTCGCGCGTCTTGCCGCTGGGGTCGTAGACCTTGGCCATGCGGCGGCGCGTCTCCTGGTCGGGCGCGAGTGCTTTCACCCACGCGGCGTCCGGGCCACGCGGCACGAACACGCGCAGGCGCGGGATGTCGCCGTCGCCCGTCTTGCCGGAGAAGCGGATGTCGCCGAACTGGAGGCCCTGTACCGAGGCAAAGGAGCCTTGCGACAGGTGCAGGACAGCGCG
This sequence comes from Planctomycetota bacterium, assembly GCA_041178545.1. GTDB lineage: Bacteria > Planctomycetota > UBA1135 > UBA1135 > UBA2386 > JBEATZ01. The sequence goes on along the minus strand of JBEGVB010000016.1, from coordinate 21,884 downwards.
ATGCTCCCACGCAACGCCCTGCGCCTTGCCTTCTGCAGGCCCTGCGTCCTTTGGCTCCACAAGGGTGCGGGTGGTCAGCACGCCAGAGCCATCGGCGCGCAGGTTCACATGCAGACCGACCAGTTCCGCGTCCGAGCAGGCAGCCATCAGGGCGAGCAACGGGAGCAACAGGACCTTGCGCATGGCCGGATTGTGCCCGCGCACCGGTGCGTGGAAAGCGCGAGGCACGATTCCTCTGGGCACTTGGTTCCGTCCGTCCATCGCATGTGGCACCAACCTGCCAGGGTCCTGGGCAGTCGGCGCGAGCCCGGAGCGACCGGTCGATTGCAGATTTTTTTGCGGCCTCGGCGGGCTTTGACTCTCCCAGCGGTGGGGGCTGGTCCGGCTCCGGGTCCCGACCCATGGCGCAGATGGGGTGGCGAGGTGGTTTTTCGTGGCTGTTGAGTGGTCGTAAAGTGGCGTTTTGGGGTTGCTTAGTGGTTTCCGTTTGGTAGTGTGCGCCCGGACTCGAGGGAGCAGCACCTCGGTCCCCGCACCCATGCCCGCCACTTACACCGGCACCTCGGAACACGGCCTGGACGACAAGGGCAGGATCATCCTGCCCGGTCGGATCCTGGATTCGGTGCCCAAGAACGAGTGGACGTTCCACCTGAGCGCGGGGCTCGATCGCTGCCTCCTCCTGCACGACCAAGAAGGTTGGAACCAGCTCAAGGCGCAACTGAGTCAGGGTGTCCCAGGCAGCCGGGCACACCGCGCACTCTGTCGCCGATTCCTGGGCCACTCCGAGGAAGTCGTGCCGGACGGGTCCAGGAGGATTCGCATTCCGGATCCTCTCCTCAAGTACGCCGGTCTCTCGCCAAGCGGTCAGGCGGTCCTCGTGTGCGTCGGTCGGGTCATCGAGATCTGGTCGCCGGAACAACTGGGGTCGTCGCTGGCGGAGGCAGGCGCAGAAGAGGAAGCGCTCTTTGCAAGCCTGGTCGGTCCAACCAAGCCTTCGACGGCTTCGGGGGAGTGACATGGTGCGGCACCCACGGTCAGGGTGCCCATGTTCCTGCAGTTGCCGGGCGGTCTACGGAACCCGCGGGAGCAAGTCGTGTCGATGAGTCCGGACGGACAGGGAGGGAACGAGCTGAGGCAGCCCGTTCACGTCCCCGTCCTGCTGGCGGAAACCCTCGAGTTGCTGGCTCTCGAGCCGGGAATGGTCGTCGTCGACGGGACTGTTGGTGCCGGTGGTCACGGGGTGGAGATCGCCCGCGCCATCGGTCCCGACGGTCTGCTGGTGGGGCTCGACCGAGACAGTGAGATCCTGACCTGCGCGGAGGCCTCCTTCGCACGCGCTGCCAAGGCGTCCGCCTCGCAGGCCAGGATCTCACTGCACCATCTCCCGTATGCGCGCATGCGGGAGGGGCTTGCGCGGGTGGGACGCACGGACTGCGACCGCGTGCTCCTCGACATCGGTGTTTCTTCGTTGCAGTTGGACAAGGCAGAGAGGGGTTTCTCGTTCATGGCGGATGGTCCGCTCGACATGCGGATGGATGCGACGTCGCCCGTCACGGCGGCCTCGTGGCTCCAGTCCGTTCCGGAGGCGCAGTTGGTCACTGCGCTGCAGGAGTACGGCGACGAGCGCTACGCGCGCCGGATCGCCCGCGCGGTCGTCGAGACGCGCAAGCAGCGCGGCGCGCTGCAGCGCACGACCCAGCTGAAGGACCTGGTGATGCGCGCGTTGCCCGGGCACGCCCGACACGGCCAGCGCATCCATCCCGCAACACGCACGTTCCAGGCGGTGCGCATCGCGGTGAACGACGAGCTCGGCCAGTTGCGCAAGGGGCTCGAGGAGGCAGTGGCCTGTCTCGCCCCCGGCGGCAGGCTCTGCGTGATCAGTTTCCACTCCGCGGAGGACCGCGTGGTGAAGCAGTTCCTGCGCGAGCGGATGGAGCCGCTCACCCGCAAGCCGGTGGAGGCAGGTCTCGTGGAAGTCGAACAGAACCCGCGTGCGCGCAGCGCAAAACTGCGTTGCGGCGTGGTGCGAGAGGTGGCGGCATGAGGTGGATCCTGGCGGGAATGGCGTTTGCCCTGGCGGTGGGGCTCGCGGTTGGCACTGCGGCAATGCGAGCCGAGAACACGCGGCTCCGGCTGCGGCTCGAGCGCGAGCACGGCTACGTGCAGGACGCGAGCATGGAGCTGCGTCGCCTCTCGCTGCAGGCCCTGCAGCAGGTCACTCCCGAGCGCATGGCGGCCTCGCTCCGCCGGCACCTTGTCAACCGCGATCGCAAGGAGGCCGTCGCTTGGCTCTGAGGCCCGGTGAGCGCACGCGAGTGCGTGTCCTGTTCTTCGGACTGGGAGCGGTGCCGCTGTTCCTGGCCGGCTGGCTCGCACACGTACAGGTGTTCCAGAAGGGGCAGCTGTCGCGGGGGCCCGACCGGCCGCCGCTCCGTCTCGGTGCCGAGGCCGTCGACGCCCAGAGCGACGTGACGGTCAAGCTGCCTGCGCCGCGCGGCACGATCCTGGACCGGAACGGTGCCGTGCTCGCGATCGACTGCGACACGTACGAGGTCCGCGCCGAGGTGCGGGTGCCCGCGAAGGAGCGCGAGGACGCACAGCGCTTCCATGCATTCCTCGCGGGGTTGGCCGATGACCTGTCGGACGCGCTGGTGCGCGACCCTGCAGGCCAGGAGCGTTCTCGCCTGCGCGAGCAGCACCGCTCCGCGATCGCAGGCCGTCTGGAGCGCACCTTCCGTGTCTCCGAGTTGCCCCGCAGCGGGACACTCCCGAAGGGCGCGGTGCCCACCCGCGGCAACGTGCTGGTCGCCACCGACGTCGACGCCCTCGCCAACATCAGTGCGCTCCGCGCCGTGGATGCCGCCCGGTCGCACCTGCAGGTCGACCTGCAGATGAAGCACAAGCGTGTCTACCCGGACCGCGAGTACACGTGGGGTGTCGTCGGATTCGAGATGACGGTCGAGGTGCCCGGCAGGCGCGGCCCGAAGGACAAGAGCTACGTGCGCTGGGGTGCAACCGGCATGGAGCGCCTTGCCGCGCTCCAGCCCGGCGAGTCCGGCGCCCGCACGGTGATGCAGGACGTGGCCCAGCGCTACTACTGGACCGGTCCTGCCGACCTGCCGTCGCCGGCGGCCATGCTGCACACGACGATCGACCTCGACATGCAGCGCGCGGCCTGCCGCGAGCTCGACCGTCAGGCCGCGACGCGCGCCGCAACGGGCAAGACGGTGTTCCCGCAGTGGGGCTCGCTGCTGCTGGTGGAGATCCGCACCGGCGAGGTGATGGCGATGGCCTCGTTCCACCGGGACGAACCGAACCCGAAGCTCGCACAGGTGGCGCCCTACCAGGCGCTCTACGAGCCGGGCTCGATCGTGAAGCCGCTGGTCTTCGCATGGGCGCTGCAGAAGGGCGGCCTCGACTGGAACGACCCGATCGACTGCACGTCCTCCGGGCAGCACCACGAACGGGTGGTGGAGGAGACGGGCCGTCGGGTGCGCGACGACCACGCCGTGGGCGTGGTGAGCCCGCACTGGGCGCTGGTGAACAGCTCCAACATCGGCGCAGTCAAGGTCGGCTCCAAGCTGAGCAAGGACCAGTGGCAGGACTGGTTCCGCTTCCACGGCTTCGGGCAGTCGCTCGGGCTCGGGCTGGTGCACGAGCAGAACGGCGGTCACCACAAGGACAGTTTCGCGCCCAAGCCGGAGACGCAGTTCCGGCGGTGGTCGCTCAGCTCCTTCAGCCAGGGGTACGAGCTGCAGGTGAACGCGATGCAGGTGGCCCGTGCGTACCTCTCGATGCTGCGCGGCACCCAGTCGGACCTGAAGCTCTACCGTGCCGTGGACCTGGGCGACATGGCGGTTGCCGCGCCCGAGGACACCAACCGGCCGCGCGAGCTGGACCCCGCCACGGTGGACGCAGTGACGTCGGCCCTGACGGACGTGCTCAGTGCCGACGAGGGGGCCACCGGCCGGTTCGTGCGCGAGCGCTTCGAGAAGGAGGAGGGCATCGACCTCCACGGTCTCGTGGCCGGCAAGACGGGCACTGCCGTGTCAGCCACGGTGGTCAAGGGCAAGGGGAAACTCGAGGTTCGCAATGCGAGCTTCGTCGGCTTCGCTCCTGCAAACAACCCGCGGTACCTCGCGGTGTGTGTTCTGCAGAAGGAAGGTAATGCGCGGTTCTACGGCGGCAGCTATGCTGCACCACCAGCCATCCGGCTGTTGCTCCATGCGTTGCGCATGGAGGAACAACGGCGGCTGCGCCAGGAACCGCAGGTCAGTGTGGCACCTGGTGAACAGGCTGGGGCTGAGGGGCCCCAGAACGAAGGCAGGCAGGGCGGTGATGACTGAGTTGTTCTATCCGTCTGGACTCCCGTCCGGTCAGGGACTGGTGCGTCTGCGTGAGCTGCGCGATCTGCTGCAGCCGCGCGAGGTCCTCCGTTTTCGCGACGTTGGCGTCGACGGCATCGGCTTCCACTCGCGGGAAGTGCGTCCCGGCAACCTGTTCTTCGCGATCCGCGGTGCCGCGGGTGACGGTGCGAAGTACGCGACCGAGGCCGTTGCACGCGGTGCAGTGGCGGTGGTCGCCGAGGAGCCGCTGGCCGTCCCCTGTCCCGTGCTGGTGGTGGACGACTGCCGTGCCGCACTCGCGGACACCGCTCGCCACTACTACCGCGACCCTTCCCGTGCCGTCTCGGTGGTGGGGATCACCGGCACCAACGGCAAGACCACCACGGCCCACCTCACGCGCGCCTGCCTGCAGGCGGACCGTCGCCAGGTCGGCCTGATGGGCACCATCGCCTACGAGTTCGGGGGGCGGCGGATCCCGGCGAGCAACACGACGCCGGACCCGGTGCGGATCCAGGGCTACCTGCGCGAGATGGCCGACCGACACGCGAGCGCATGCGTGATGGAGGTCAGCAGCCACAGCCTCGACCAGCAGCGCGTCCGCGGGGTGCGGTTCGCGGTCGGGGTGTTCACCAACCTGACGCAGGACCACCTCGACTACCACAAGACCATGGACGGCTACGCTGCCGCCAAGTCGAGGCTGTTCGAGATGCTGGAGCCCGGCACCTCGGCCGTCCTCAACGTGGACGATCCCGCCTCGCGCCGCATGGCTGCCGTCATGGGCAGCAGCGTGCAGGCGCTCTGGTACGGGATGAAGGGCGCGGGCGACCTGCGCGCCGAGAACCTCGTGTACAGCGCGGACGGGACGCGCTTCGACCTCGTGCTGCCGGGCATGCGCACCGAGGTGTTCCTCGGCCTGGTCGGTCCGCACAACGTGCAGAACGCGCTGGCTGCTGCCGGTGCCGCGCTCTCCCTCGGCGTGAGCGAGATGACGATCGCCGCCGCGCTGGAGGACGTCAGGCCCGTGCCCGGCCGGCTGGAGCTGGTCGAGGCCCCGCGCGGCATGCGCGACCAGGGCATCCGCGTGTTCGTCGACTACGCCCACACGCCCGACGCACTCGACAAGATCTGCGCCTGCATCAAGGGCGTTGCCGAGGGACGTCTCGTGGTGGTGTTCGGCTGCGGTGGCGACCGCGACCGCACCAAGCGCCCGCTCATGGCCCGCGCAGTGGCCAAGTGGGCCGACCTCGCGGTGCTCACGAGCGACAACCCGCGCAACGAGGACCCTGAGGCGATCCTCGACGAGGTCCAGCAGGGGCTCGCGGGCGTCCAGGTCCCCTGGCTGCGCGTCACCGACCGCAGCGAGGCGATCCGTGCCGCGGTGGCCGAGGCGCGTCCCGGCGACACCGTGCTGATCGCGGGCAAGGGCCACGAGAACTACCAGATCTTCCAGGGCACCACGGTGCCCTTCGACGATCGCCAGGAAGCCAGTCGCGCGCTGGCAGCCAAGGGGGGCGGATGGTTGCCCCGCTGAACTCGTCCCGCTCCCGCTCGAAGGCGATCGCCATGTCCCGCAACACAGGTGCCTCGTCCTGGCTCACCGCTGCCGCCGTCGCCCGGATCACGGGCGGTGAGGTGCTGCAACGCGGACGGACCGCGGACACGATCGTCACCGACAGCCGCCAGGACTGTTCCAACAAGCTGTTCGTCGCGCTGCGCGGCGACAGCCACGACGGCCACGCACACTGTGCCGATGCCGTCCGCAAGGGCGCGCGCGGCCTGCTCGTGAGCGTGCCGATGCACGAGCTGGCGGGCCTGGACCGCACCGCGTCTGCGCCCTTCGTGGTCCGCGTCGCCGACACCGGCGAGGCGCTGCTCAAGCTGGCTGCCGAGCACCGCCGCCGCCAGCGCGCGCGGGTGGTCGGGATCACCGGCTCCTGCGGCAAGACCACGGTCAAGGAGTGGCTCGGCTCGGTGCTGGCCACGGCCATGGAGACCGTGCGCTCCCCGGCTTCCTTCAACAACCAGGTCGGGGTGCCCATCACCCTGTTCCAGGTGCAGCCCGAGACGCGTGCTGCCGTCGTGGAGATCGGCACCAACGCGCCCGGCGAGATCGCCGCACTGTCTGCCGTAGCCAGCCCCGACATCGCCATCGTGACCTGCGTGGCCGCAGCCCACCTGGCGGGCCTCGGCTCGATCGAGGGCGTGGCCGCCGAGAAGTCGGACCTGCCCAGGTCGGTGGAGGAGGGCGGTCTCTGCATCCTCAACGCGGACGACCCCAACGTGAGGCTGATGGCTGGCCTCACCAAGGCGCGGGTGCAGTTCGTTGCGGTCGACAAGCCGGCGGACTGGTACGCGACCAACGTGCAGTTCCACGCCATGGGGACCTCGTTCCTGCTGCAGGGCCAACGACCGGTCACGCTGCCGCGCGTGGGCACGCACAACGTGTACAACGCACTGTTCGTGATCGCGGCCGCCAGCGAGATGGGCGTGCCGGAGGAGCAGGTGCTGCAGGCGCTCGCTGCCGTCCCGCCTGCCTCGCGCCGGCTGGAGCCCAAGGTCGCCGGTGGCGTCACGGTGTTCGACGACACCTACAACATGAACCCGCAGTCGGCGCGCGCCGGCCTGCAGGCACTGGCCGGGATGGCTGGCGGCGGACGCCGCATCGCGGTCTTCGGCGAGATGCTCGAGCTCGGTGCTGCGAGCGAGCAACTGCACCGGGAGCTGGGGGCCGAGGTCGTGCGGCAACGCATGGAACACCTCGTCTGCGTCGGTGCCGGTGCGGCACCGATCCGCGACGGCGCGCTCGCGGCCGGCATGCCTGCATCCCGGGCCCTGCTGTGCAAGGACATCAACGAGGCACACGAGGCGCTGCTTGCGATGGTGCGCCCGGGCGACAAGGTGCTTTGCAAGGCCTCCCGCAGGGTGGCCCTCGACCGGCTGGTGGACCGCCTCGTGGCGTCCGTCGGCACCAGCGGCGCAACTGCGGCCGCGGAGGCCAACTGACCCGTGTTCCACGAACTCGCAGCACTGCTGGGTCCGGATGCCGAGCGACTGTTCGGCTACCTGTCCTTCCGCGCTGCGGGCGCCGCCATCACCGCCTTCCTGCTCGCCGTGCTCTTCGGGCCGCGCGTGATCCGCTGGCTGTCGAGCCTCGGCATCGGTGAGCGGATCGACGGGACCGGCTCGCAGAAGCTGGAACAGCTCCATGCCCACAAGAAGGGCACGCCCACGATGGGCGGCGTGTTCGTGGTGGGCGGACTGCTGCTCTCCTGCCTGCTGTGGATGCGGTTCGACGGTGCGAACCGGTTCTCGCTGCCGGGCATCGTGCTGGTCGCGGGGTTCGCCGCCGTCGGTTTCTGGGACGACTGGGTGAAGCTGCACAACCCTGCCAAGCGCGGCATCAGCAAGACCCAGAAGCAGGGCGCCCTCACGCTGGTCGCCCTCCTCGTGGCACTGTGGCTGATGGGCCCGGCGGGCCTCGAGTCGGCTGTCGGCGGCCCGCACCTCTACCTGCCCTTCCTCAAGGACGTCGCCATCGACCTGACGGTCTTGATGGGCATCCCGTTCCTGTTCCTCTGCATACTGGTGCTCACCGGGTCGGCCAATGCGGTCAACCTCACGGACGGCCTCGACGGCCTGGCCACCGGCTGCATCGCGACGAGTGCCATCGCCTACGCAGCCATCACCTATGCCGTGGGGCGCGTCGACTGGTCCGAGTACCTGCTCATCGCACACGTGCCCGGCGCGGGTGAACTGCTCGTCATGATGGCTGCCCTCCTGGGCGCGGCATTCGGCTTCCTCTGGTTCAACGCGGCACCCGCACTCGTCTTCATGGGCGACGTGGGCAGCCTCGGCCTCGGCGGCGCACTCGGATATGCGGCCATCGTCAGCCGCACCGAACTGGTGCTGCTGGTGGTGGGCGGCGTGTTCGTCGCAGAGGCCCTGAGCGTGATGATCCAGGTGGCATCCTTCCGGCTGCGCGGCAAGCGGGTGTTCCGCTGCGCCCCGCTGCACCACCACTTCCAGTTCGGCGGCATGCCCGAGACGCGCGTCGTCGTGCGCACGTGGGTCGTGTCCGCCCTCCTCGCCCTCACCAGCCTCGCCCTGTTCAAGGTTCGCTGATGACCTCCGTCCCCATGCCCCCGCGGCGCCACGTGCGCGAACTCGACTGGCTCATGCTGGCCGTGGTCGCCCTCTGCTGCCTCGGGCTCGCCACCGCGGTCTCGGTCAGCGGTCCCACCGAGACCGCCGGCCCAATGGGCGCCATGAAGTCCCAGGGCACCAAGCTCCTCGTGGGCCTGGTCGGGTTCCTGTTCTTCACCATCACCCCGCTCGCGACCATCCGCAGGCTGGCACTGCCAGCCTTCGTCCTCGGTGCGCTGCTGTGCTACCTGCCGCGCCTCGTGGGCAACCCCGTCAACGGCGCCTACCGCTGGCTGCAGGTCGCCGGGTACAGCTTCCAGCCGGTTGAGTTCGCACGTTTCCTGATGGTGATCGCCGTGGCAAGCGTGCTGGCGCGCGTGGGAACGGGCGTGAGCACGTTCGTGCGCGGTTTCCTCCCGTCGATGGGCTGCGCGTTCCTGCTCTGCGCGGGCCTCTTCCTCCAGCCCGACCACGGCAACGCCCTCATCGCCTTCGCACTCGCCGCCTGCATGTCGCTGTGCGCGGGCGTGCGCTTCCTGCACTTTGCTCCCTTCGCGGCTGCCGGCCTCATCGGCTTCATCGCCCTTGCCACGCGCCACGACTACGTGGTCGGACGTCTCACCGACTTCCTCGACGTCAAGCCCGGGACGCAGGTTGGGCAGGCCATGGTGGCGATTGCCGCAGGCGGCCCCTTCGGTGTCGGCATCGGCCAGGGCTGGATGAAGATGGGCTACGTGCCCGAGGCCCAGAACGACTTCGTCTTCGCGGTGGTGGCCGAGGAACTCGGCTACACGGGCTCGTTGTTCGTCCTCGCGCTCTACACCGTCATCGGGGTGGTTGGGTACCGGCTGGTCCTGCAGACCCGCGACCCGTTCCACCGTTTCTGCATCTTCGGTTTCACGCTGATGATCTGCATGCAGGCTGCCATGAACCTCATGGTGGTCAGCGGTTGTGCCCCGGCCAAGGGCATCGACCTCCCCTTCGTCAGCTCCGGCGGCACGAGCATCCTGTTCTGCCTGTCGGCCATCGGCATCATCGGCAACGCTGCGAGGTCAGACGCAGCGTCGCCTGCTTTCACTCTGCAACCTGGGAGGCTGTGATGGGACAGCTCGAAAAGTACGGACTCTACGTTCTCTGCCTCGTGATCTTCCTCATCCTCGGTGTCGCCATCTGGGGCGGCGACGCGGTTCCTGCCTATGCGAGCACCAACCTGCCCGGCACCTCGGTGTCCGAACCCCGGCCGAACCCGGTTGCCGTGCAGCGTCCGCTCGACGTGGGTGACGACGGCTTCGGCGACCTGTTCGCCCCGGCACAACTGCCCAAGTCAGAACCGCAGCCTGTCGTGACGAACCTGCAGCCACAGGGCCAGCCCCAGTCGCAGGGGCAGGCGACGCCGCTGCCGGTGGTCGCGCCCAAGGAACAGCCTGCGCCGACACCTGCCCCTGCGCCCGCCCCCTCGGACCGTGAGCGCAGCAAGTACAAGGTGAAGGCCTCCGACACCCTCACGACCATCGCCACCAAGCAGCTGGGTGATGTCCGCCTCGTGAAGGAGATCGAGCGCCTCAACCCGAAGGTCAACGCGAGCAAGATGCCGGTGGGCACCGAGCTGGTGCTGCCTTCCAGGGCAGAGGTCGCGCAGTGGAAGCAGGCGCGCGACAGCAAGGTGGTCGCCGAGGCCACGGCCAAGAAGGCCGAGGTCGCCAAGACCGACGGCAAGGTCGTCGCCCGCACGATCGAGACCCCCAAGAACCCGTTGGGCACGCGCCTCTACAAGGTGCGTCCCAAGGACACCCTCGAGGGCATCGCGCGCAAGCTGTACGGCACGCCTCGCCGTGTCGACGAGATCCGCCAGCTCAACCCCAAGCTCGACCCGGGCAAGCTCCCGGTCAATGCCGAGATCCTGGTGCCGGAGCGCTGAGCGGATGGTCGCACGCGTCTGCCTGGTCAGCGGCGGCACGGGCGGGCACCTGATGCCCGCACTGGCGCTCGCCAAGGCCCTGCGCCAGCATGGCCACGAGCCGCTGCTGGTGACGGAGGGTCGTGAGGTCGAGCGCAAGCTGCTCGACCAGCAGTCCAGCTCCATGGAGCAGATGGGGCTCTCCGACGAGAAACCCTCGCTCCTCGGCCTGCCGCTGTGGCTCGTGCGGACCACGCTGCGTGCGCGTGCGATCCTCAAGGAGCGCGGCATCGACTGCGTGGTGAGCACCGGTGGCCGCAACAGCCTGCCGGTGGGACTCGCGGCGCGCAGCCTGCGTCGGCCGTTGTTCCTGCTGGAACAGAATGCAGTGTCCGGCCGGACCAACCGCATGCTGTTGCCATTCTCCCGCCGCATGTACCTCGGCCTGCCGCAGCGCGAGGCCGCGGGCGATCGCGCCATGCTCACGGGCACGCCCCTCCGGCAGGAGGTCTTCGGTGCCGACCGAGCCTCGGCCCGGCGCAGCCTCGGCCTCCGGGACGACCTGCCTGTCGTGGTCGTGACCGGCGGCAGCCAGGGGGCGAACTCCATCAACACGCACGTGCCGGCGGCGCTTGCCGCGACCGGCATCCCCATGCAGGTGGTCCACCTCTCCGGCCTCGGTGCCGAGGCCGCGGTGCAGGCTCGCTATGCGGCGGCTGCGGCACCAGGGCTCCGCGTCACCGTGCGCCCCGTGGCCGTCGAGATGCCGTTGCTGCTCGCTGCTGCCGACCTCGTCGTGAGCCGCGGTGGCGGCACCACGGTGGCCGAGCTCCTGGCCGTGGGCCGTGCCGCCGTGATCGTGCCGTACCCGCACCACCGCGACCGCCAGCAGTTCCACAACGCAGACGTGCTGGTGCGCGCAGGCGCAGCGGAAGTGGTGGAGGAGTCGCAGATGGGTGTCGACCGGCTGCGCGACCTGTTTGCCCGGCTGTTGCGCGACCCGGCGCAACTCGTGCGCATGGGCGAGGCCGCACGGGCGCAGTGCCCGGGCGACCCATGCGCCACCATCCTCGAGGACATGCAGCGTCAGGGGGGACTCGGATGAGCTTTGCGAGCCACAGGTTCCACCTGGTTGGTGTCGGCGGTTCGGGCATGAGCGGGATGGCCCGCCTGCTCAAGGGCATCGGCGGCGACGTGACCGGCAGCGACAGCACTGGTGGTCCCGTGATCCAGCAGATGGTGGGCCAGGGACTCGACGTCTGGGTCGGCTGCCACCCCGAGCGCATCGGCGGGCAGGACGGCTACTGCATCCGATCGGCTGCAGTGCCGGTCTCGGACCCCGAGGTGCAGGAGTGCGTGCGTCGTGGCTTCACCTCGCTGCTCTACGCCGAGGCCGTCGGCCGGTTGAGCGAGGGCCGTCGCACCCTCGCCATCGCCGGCACCCACGGCAAGACCACCACGACGGGGCTCACGGTTGCCGCGCTGCGCGGTGCAGGGCTGGACCCCTCGCACCTGGTCGGCGGCGAGGTGCCTGAGCTGGGCGGCAACGGCCACGGCGGCCAGAGCCAGGAGTTCGTGGTGGAGGCGTGCGAGTTCAACCGCAGCTTCCACAACCTGCGTCCGTTCGGCGCCGCGATCCTCAACCTCGACCACGACCACTTCGACTGCTACCCGTCCAACGACGAGTTGCTCGAGGCCTTTGCCGGGTACCTGGCCCGCGTGCGTCCCGGTGGCGCGGCGCTGGTGGAGGAGTCGGTTCCGCACGCGGTGCTCAACAGCCTGCGCAACGACGTCCGCATCCTCACGGTGGGCAGCGGGCTGTGGGCCGACGTCCGTGCCGTCGACGTACGCGACGAACTCGGGCGCTGGTCCTTCGTGCCGGTCGTCATGAACCGCAGGCTGCCTCGCGTGCTGCTCTCCTTGACGGGCAGGCACAACATGACCAATGCGCTCTTTGCGCTCGGTCTCGCGGCGGTTGCCGAGGCAGACCTCGAGGGTGCGTGCCGAGGCATCGCCACCTTCACGGGCGTGCGCCGGCGCTTCGAGCTGCACGAGGGGAGCCGCGGTGGCATCCTGATCAACGACTACGCGCACCACCCGACCGAGATCCGTGCGGTGATCCGCGCCACGCGGGCACGTTTCCCCGGCAGGCGACTGCTCGTCGCGTTCCAGCCGCACCAGCACCAGCGCACGCTGTGCCTGTTGCCCGAGTTCGCGTCAGCTCTCGCGGAGGCGGAGCAATCCGTCGTCGCGGACATCTACGGCGCGCGCGAGAGCGAGGAGATCAAGGCCTCGGTGTCGGCGCGCGACCTCGTGGAGGCGGTGCGTGCACAAGGCGCCCACTGCGAGCCGGGAGGTGCCGTCGGTCAACTCTCGTCCAGGGTCGCACAGCTGCGGCGCGCGGACGAACTCGTGCTGGTCCTCGGAGCTGGAGACATCGATGGGGCTGTTGGAGACATACTTGCCGTCCTGTGACCTGGCTGCTGCCCTGCGCGGCATGCAGGGCGCCGTCCGTCGCAACGTGGTGCTCGCGCCGCTCACGCACCTGCGCGTGGGTGGCCCTGCCGAGTGGTTCGTCGAGCCCTTCCAGGCGGCGGACGTGGCCCATGCCGTGCGGGTGTTCCGCGACAACGGCATCCCGTGGCGTGTGCTCGGCGGCGGGTCCAACGTGCTCATCGCCGACGAGGGTGTGCGTGGTGCCGTGCTGTCCCTCGACAACCTCAACCGGATCTCGCGGGACGGGCAGAGCGTGCGCGTCGAGGCAGGCGTGACCATGGGCACCCTGCTCCGCACCACGCGGGAGCAGGGGCTTGCCGGCCTCGAGACGCTGACCGGCATCCCGGCCAACCTGGGTGGCGCCGTGGCCATGAACGCCGGCACCCGCGACGGCGAGACCTTCGACCGGCTCACGTCGGTGACCCTCGTCGACGCCAACGGCCAGCTCGTCGAGCGCACGCGTGCCGAGTGCTCCCCCGTCTACCGCGACGGCGGACTCGGGGGCTGCGTCGTGCTGGATGCCACCTTTGCCCTGGCGAAGGACGACCCACGCGCGATCTTCGACCGGTTCTCCGCCTCGCTGAAGAAGCGGAATGCGTCCCAGCCCGTGACCATGCACAGCGTCGGGTGCGTCTTCCGCAACCCGAAGGGCGATGCCGCTGGGCGCCTGATCGAGGCCTCCGGCTGCAAGCGTCTCTCGGTGGGCGACATCCAGGTGAGCGACGTGCACGCCAACTACTTCGTCAACGTGGGCGCGGGCACGTGTGCGCAGTTCCGCCAGCTCATGGCCGAGGTGCAGAAGCGCGTGCTCGACCACTCGGGCATCCAGCTGGAGGCCGAGGTCAAGTCCTGGGGCTTCTCCTGAACCTCTGACGGCGCCGCGCCTCAGCGCGTGCGCCTGAGCTGCCGCAGCAGGCGGATGTAGCGACGGTCCTTCGTCATCGTGTAGGCGAAGGCCAGTTCGCGCTCGAGCACCGCGTCAGCCATCAGCTCTGCAGGGTCCACCATCGTGCCGAGCACGGGGTCGAAACGGACGCGCACCGGGGCAGGCGCTGCAGCCGGTGCAGGCGCCACGACGGCATCGGCAGCAGCCTTGTCGCTTCGGCGGGCAGTTGCCTCCACGGCGTTCTGCGCCGGGGTGGCTGCGGCGGTCGCCTGTGCCTTCTCACGGGCCTCGACGTCGGCCACGGTGAGCGCATCCTTCTCGACCCGCTGGACCAAGGACTTGGCGAGCCACATCTCGCCGCCGACCACGCGCAGGCGGTACATGCCGTTCTCCTCGCCGAGCAGGACACCCTCGATGGTGCTGGGGGAGCTGCCCTCGGCAGCCTGTGCCTCCTCCTGTGCGCTGACGAGGTGGAAGCGGTCGGCATGGAGCTGGGGCTGGAACGCGAGCGGTGCGAGTGCGGCGAGGAAGAACAAGCGCATGGTGTTGGTCTCGTGTGTGGTCCACCGCATCGTGCCACAGTGCCGTCCTCGTGGGCAGCCCCTACATCCTGCCCATGCCATGGGCAGGACGCCTCGCTCCGGTTCTAATCGCGTGATGCGACCAGCCCTCGGCCTCGTGTTCCTGTTCGTGGCATCGGTTGCGGGAGCCACGCTCTCGCGCGCACAGGAAGCGGTGCCGATCTTCGACGGCAAGACCCTCTCCGGCTGGAAGGGTGACGCGCGGATCTGGTCGGTGCGCGACGGCTGCATCGTCGGTTCCTCGGTGGGACTCGACGTCGCCGCGAACACCTTCCTTGTCTGGCAGGGAGAGGACGTTGCCGACTTCGAGCTCTCGTTCGAGGTGCGGCTCCAGGGCGACAACAACTCGGGCGTCCAGTACCGGGCAACGAAGGTCGCCGGCCGCGAGCACGCACTGCACGGCTACCAGTGTGACGTGCACGGCGAGCCCTCGTACTTCGGCATGCTCTACGAGGAAGGCGGCAGGGGCATCGTCGCCAGGCACGGGCAGCAGCTCGCCAGCGCAGCGGACGGCACCATGCGCGAACTGGGTCGTCTCGCCGAGCCCGTGCCGGTCGACCTCGCGTCCTGGCACCGGATGCGCATCACGGCGCGCGGCAACAGGCTGCAGCACGAGGTCGACGGCAGGCTGGCCGTCGAGTTCGTCGACGACTCGCCCAAGGCGAGCCGCAAGGGCTGCATCGGCCTGCAGCTGCACTCTGGCGCACCGATGACCGTGCAGTTCCGCAACCTCGTCCTCAAGCGGCTGCCCACCGAGGAACTTGCAGTGCAGCCTGCAGACGAGGGGCCGGTGCCACAGTGGGTCTGGGACGGCAACGCGCGCGAGGACCACGAGGTGTGGTTCCGCCGCGGGTTCCGGCTCGGCAAGCTGCCGGCGGCCGCGCAGCTCGTGGCCTCCTGCGACAACAACGTGAGCGTGTTCGTGAACGGCACCGAGGTGCTCAAGAGCTCCACGTGGGAGGCGCCCCGCAACGTCGACGTGACCAAGCACCTGCGCGAGGGTGCCAACGCGATGGCGGTCTATGGCGCCAACGACGGCGGGCCGGCAGGACTCGTGTTGCGCCTGCGCATGCGGATGCCGGACGGCACCATCGCGTCCGTCGTGACCGATGCCTCGTGGCGCGTGTTCGACGACGAGCCCAAGGGCTGGGAGACCGCGGAGTTCGACGACTCTGCATGGCGCCCCGCAACGGTGCTCGGCGCACTGGGCGCGGACGGCCTGCCGTGGTCCGCGCGCCTCGACCCTTCCTCGCTCGTCGACTCGCTGGTGCCGCCCGGTCCGCAGCGTGCTGCGCCGGCGACCGAGCTGAGGCTCGCCGAGGGTCTCACTGCAGAGCGTCTCCTCATGGTGCCCCGCACCATGGGCTCGTGGGTCGCCATGTGCGCAGATGACCGCGGCAGGCTCTACGCGAGCGACCAGGGTCGCGGCCTGTACCGCATCACGGTGGAGGAGGACGCGCGGGACGGGCTGCTCACTCGCATCGAGCGCGTCGACGTCGACATGGGCGGGTGCCAGGGACTCTGCTGGCACCTCGGGTCCCTCTACGCGGTCCAGTCGGGCGGCAAGTCCGGTCTCTACCGGTTGCGCGACACCGACGGCGACGACCGGCTCGACGAGGTGCAACTGCTGCGCGAGCTCCGCGGCGACGGCGAGCATGGTCCGCATGCCGTGGTCGTGGCCCCGGACGGCAGGAACCTGCTCGTGCTGTGCGGCAACCACGTGCTGCTCCCCGACCTCGACGCCAGCAGGCTGCCCCGCAACTGGTCGGAGGACGGGATCCTGACCAAGGTCGAGGACCCCAACGGCCATGCGGTCGGCATCAAGGCGCCGGGTGGCTACATCTGCCTCGTCGACCCGGAGGGCAAGCGCTGGGAGCTGCTCTGCGCCGGCTTCCGCAACGCCTATGACCTGGCGGTGCTGCCCAACGGCGACATCGTGACCTACGACGCGGACATGGAGTGGGACATGGGGCTGCCCTGGTACCGGCCCACCCGCATCTGCCAGGTGCTCAGCGGCGCCGACTACGGCTGGCGCAGCGGCAGCGGCAAGTGGCCCGTGGACAGCCCTGAGGTGCCGCCCGTCGTCTGCGACATCGGGCCGGGCTCGCCGACGGGCATGGTGGCGATCGGCAACGACGCACTCGCGCTCGACTGGACCTTCGGCACCACGTGGCGGTTGTCCTTCGACCGTTCCACCGCGGCCCTGACCGCACGGGCCAGTGAGTTCGCCTGGGGCCAGCCGTTCCCGGTGACCGATGCCGTGCAGGTGGGGGACCACCTCTACGTGCTCACCGGTGGCCGCGGCACGCCCTCGACCCTCTACCGGGTGCACGGCCACATGGAGTCGGGCATCGACGCCATCCAGTCCTCCAGCAAGGCACGCGACCATCGTCTCGTGCTGGAGGCGTTCCACGGGCGCGTCGACTCCGCTGCAGTGCCCGCTGCCTGGGCCCACCTCGGCAGCGAGGATGCTGCACTGCGGCACGCCGCCCGCATCGCGGTGGAGTCGCAGCCGGTGGCCGACTGGCGCGACAAGGCACTGGCCATCGACACGGCGGCGGACTCGCGCGCAGCCCTCGAGGCCGCGCTGGCCCTTGCCCGGCAGGGAGAACCCAGCGACCTCGGCCCGCTCGTGCGCTTCCTCGGCACGGTGGATGTCGCGAGGCTCGACGAGCTCGGCAAGCTCTGCTGGCTGCGTGCGCACGAGCTCGCGCTGGTGCGGCTCGGGCGTCCTGACGACGCCGTGCGCAGCATGCTGTTGCAGCGCCTCGAACCCATGCTGCCCAGCGGCAGACTGCGGCTCGACCGTTCGTTGTGCGGCCTGCTCGCAAACCTCGGGTCACCGGTCGTGGTCGAGCGCGGACTCGCGTTGCTCACGCCGATGCAGCCCTCACCCGTGCCCGAGTGGGGCAACCTGATCCAGCGCAACTCCCGGTACGGCAGCTCGATCCGCGCGATGATGGACACCATGCCGCCCACGGACCAGATCGGCATCGCATGGGCGCTGCGCACGGTGCCGCGCGGGTGGACCCTGGAGCAGCGGGTGGCGTTCTTCGACTTCGTCGCCGCAGCCCGCAGCCGCAAGGGTGGGCACAGCTACGGTGGCTACCTCACGCGCATGGTCGATGCGGTTTGGGAGGCCTGCAGCGAGGCCGAGCGCAACGTGCTGGCCGATGCCGCAGGCAAGGCGCGCACCGAGCCCGTGGCTTTCGTTGCAACGCCGCCCAAGGGACCTGGCCGTGCGTGGGAACTCGACGAGGCGGTGTCGCTCGCGCGCAACGGCATGAAGGACCGCGACTTCGCCGCCGGCCGCAACCTCTTCCACGCGAGTTCCTGCGCCGCGTGCCACCGGTTCGCGGGCGAGGGCGGCAACGTGGGGCCCGACCTGAGCAGCCTGGGCAACAAGTTCTCTGCCGCGGACGTGCTGGAAGCCACCCTCGAGCCCTCGAAGGTCATCAGCGACCAGTACGCGGGATCCATCGTGCGGACGAAGGACGGCAACAGCCACTTTGGCCGCGTCGTGCCCGTGCAGGCGGACGGCAAGGTCGTTGCCCACGAGGTCTGGCCTGCCGTGGCCGACCCCAAGCCCTTCCGCGTGCCCGCGGACCAGGTCGTTGCCGTGGAGCCGGCCAAGCTCTCGCCCATGCCCAAGGGCCTGGTGGATCGCCTCTCGCCCGATGAACTGCTGGACCTGCTGGCCTACCTCCTGTCCCGCGGCGACCCCAAGGACCCGGTGTTCCGGCAGGTTCCTCCCCCTGCTGCAGGGCAGGGCCAGGCCCCCCGCTGAGGACCACGTCCCGCCGAGGGACCCTTTGCGGCCGTGCCATCGTCGGATGGCGTACCCTTCGGTACCGGCCGGCAGGTCCCTGCCGGCCGCCACCGGACAACGTCTCGGTGAGGTGATCCCATGGCGCACGTCCCATCTGTCCTGAGTGCCGCGTTCCTGCTGGCTGCCCTTGCGGGGGCCCAGTCCCACGTGAACTTCGAGTCCGGTCAGGTCCAGCCCATGCGGCTGACGCCGGACGGGCGGCTGCTGCTGGTGGCGGACACCACCAACTCGCGGCTCAGCGTCTTCGACCTGCGCCAGCCCTCGCTGCCGCAGCTGGTGGCGGAGATCCCGGTCGGGCTGGAGCCGGTGAGCGTGAATGCGCGCACCAACGACGAGGTGTGGGTCGTCAACCAGGTGGGGGACAGCGTGAGCATCGTGTCGCTGGCCCTCGGCGTGGTGGTGGACACGATCCGGGTGAAGGACGAGCCGAGTGACGTGGTGTTCGCCGGGGGCAAGGCCTTCGTGACTGCGGCAACCACCGACCAGGTGCACGTGTTCGATGCGGCCACGCGCGTGCCGCTGGGGGTGGTCGAGGTGTTCGGCAAGGACCCCCGCTCCCTCGCGGTGAGTCCCAACGGTGCCAAGGTCTATGCCGTCGTGCAGCGCTCGGGCAACGGGACCACCATCATCCCGTTCAACGCGCCAGGCATGACGGTGCCGTCGCTCCCACCAGGCAGCACGCTGCCGACGCCGCCGCGCGCGGGCCGGATCGTCCGCGCGGACGACCCGCAGTGGCTCGGTACCACCGCACTGCCCACGGGCTTCTCGCTGCCTGACAACGACGTGGTGGAGATCGACGTGGCCTCCTTGACCGTGTCGCGCAACTTCCGCCGCGTCGGCACGATCAACACCGGCATTGCCGTGCACCCGACCACCGGCGACCTGTGGGTGGCCAACACGGAGGCGCGCAACCTCGTGTCCTTCGAGTTCGCACTCAAGGGCCATGCCGTGGACAACCGTGTCACGCGCATCACCACCGGTGCCACGCCAACGGTGACACCCGTCGACCTCAACCCGGGCGTCAACTACGCCACCATGCCCAACCCGGCGGCGCAGGCCACGGCTCTTGCAGACCCGTTTGGCGTGGCCGTCGACGCGGCCTCCAACCGCATCTACGTGGCGGCGCAGGGCTCGGACCGCATCGGCGTGCTCGACGGCAACGGTGCCGTGGTGGGGCGCATCGACGTGCGGCCGGTGGGGGCCGGTACGCGGCAGATGCGCGGACCGCGCGCCCTGGTCCTGCACCCGACCACGGGGATCCTCTACGTGCACAACCGCATGACCGACACGGTCGGCGTGGTGGACCGTGCCGCCGGCACGCTGGTGCGGGAGGTCGCGATCGCGACCCACGACCCGGTGCCCGCGACCCTGCGCGAGGGCCGCAAGTTCCTCTACGACGCGCGGCTCAGCGGCGCTGGCGCCATGAGCTGCGCCTCCTGCCACGTCGACGGCGACACGGACGGCATTGCCTGGGACCTGGGCGACCCGTACGGCGTGATGGAGCCGATCCCCACGCAGCCGCAGCCCTTCGACACGCTGTTCCTGTTGTCGGCGACCACGCCCATCGGCCGCAACTTCCACCCGATGAAGGGGCCGATGACCACGCAGACCTTCAAGGGGCTCGCGGCCACCAACCCGCTGCACTGGCGCGGGGACCGGTCCAACTTCCAGGCGTTCAACGGCGCGTTCGTGACCCTGATGGGGCTCTCCAACCAGATCCCGACGGCGGACATGAACGACTATGCGGCGTTCGCCACGTCGATCGCGTTCCCGCCCAACCCAAACCAGCTGCTCACGCGCACGCTGCGCAGTTCGCCTGCGGGCAACAACGAGGCGGCCGGGCTCGCGGCCTACAACCAGGTTGTGCAGAACATCCTCATCATCGGTGATGTGAGCTGCGTGCGGTGCCACTCGCTGCCCACGGGCACCAACCGTGCGATCGTGGAAGGTCCCCAGACACTCGAGGAGCCGCAGCACATGAAGGTGCCGCAGCTGCGCAACATGTACCGCAAGACGGGATTCAACCGCACCGGGGCGCCGCAGAAGTCGGGCTTCGGCTTCACCCACGACGGCTCCCTCGACACCCTCACCAGCTTCTTCGCCCAGCCCGTGTTCGACCCGTGGCCTGCCGCCACCAAGGACGACATCGTCACCTTCCTGCGCAGCTTCGACACCGGCACCGGCCCGCTCGTCGGCTACCAGGCGACGATGACGTCCGCCACCGTCGGCAGTGCAACGCTCAACAACGACCTCACGTTGCTCACGGGCGGCACCACGGGCACGCCGCGGCAGATCGACCTGGTGGCGCTCGGCGTGCTCGACGGTCGTCAGGCGGGCCTGCTGTACCGCCCTGGCACCGCGGACTTCGCCAGCGACCGCACGGGCGAGGGGCCGTTCACACTGGCGCAGCTGCAGGCCAGGGTCCAGCAGGGTGGCACGCGGCTCACGTTCCTCGGCGTGCCGCCTGGCAGCGGCACGCGCATGGCGCTGGACCGTGACCTCGACGGTGCCCTCAACGGCGACGAGGCGGCGCAGCCCTACGGCATCGCAACGGCAGGCTGCAGCGGTGCCCCGCTGCTCGCGGGCAACAGCGAGCCGCGCATCGGCAACGGGCTGTTCGGGTTCGTCATGGCCAACGCGCCAGCAAGCGCCGGCGGCTTCCTGCTGCAGTCCTTCGCACAGGCATCGGTGCCGCTCGTCGGCATCACGGTCAACGTCGACCCGGCCACTGCTTCCGTGAGCTTCGTGCAGGCAGACGCTGCCGGCACCGGCCTCTACGGCCTGCCGGTGCCCAACCAGCCCTCGCTGGTGGGCGTGGTGCTGCGCGCGCAGGTGGGCTGGTTCGACCCGTGCGGTACGCAAGGGTTCAGCGGCTCACGCGGTCTCGCCGTCACGGTCCGGCAGTGAGGCGCGCGCGCAAGCAGGGCTCTGCGCATTGGTAGTTGGCAAGTTCTAAGATCTCTTAGGGAATGAGAGGCATTTGTGAGTCCTCACAAGAGTCTCAGATAACTGAGTGTAGCTGATTCGTGCTCTCTCCAATTCGATCCCAGCTTCAGCTTCAGTTGGCGTAGTTCCGCCAGCAGATGGTTCTGGCTCTGCATTGTAGCTTGATCAGGCTACGCACGCCTCCCATCCTGCAGAAGGGCACATCTCAACTGGGGCAACGCGACCACCACATGCAGGCCATCATGATTTGGCATTGCCTTCGCCACTTCTTCCGCCGCTTCATCGTCTCATTATTCGCTGATGTCGCTACTTGCTCTGGAGCCTAAGGTCGTAACCCCCACCTCTCGGGTGAGCTTCCTTTTCGAACCGCCAGTTGTCGTTCTCCCAACTTCCTTGAGATGCGATTGCTTTGGCGAGCCCATCAGGCATTTCCCTCATTAGAGCTCGTAGGCTTTTTGCAAACTGCAAAACGAGTTGCGAAACCGATTCGTCCTTGACGTTTACCTCGGCCTCCACGGTAACTTTCTGGACCTTTTCAGGACTCGAGGACTCCAGCAAGCAGGAGACCTCATTTTGCCCAACAGGGATCCGAGCGGTTGCAGTCCACATCCCATCGAACTTCGATTGCTTCCAAGTTTGGATCTGAGTTAGTCCTGTTGCACTGAATCCGTTCAATAGGACGAGCGGATCGGGATCTTTGTAGATGGGTTTATCATTCTTGTTATCTGCATTGTTTAGTTTAGATGTTGTATGCGTTTTT
>JBEGVB010000015.1:0-47252 GCA_041178545.1 Planctomycetota bacterium | reverse complement strand
GTCCCCGCCATGCCGGAGACGGCCCAGCTGGCCAGCCTCCCGCAGGACGTGGCGGAGTCGCCGGACGGCAGGTACGCACGCGGGCTGCTCGCGCTGCGCTCGGGCAACTACCGCGAGTCGTACGACCTGCTCGCGAGCGCGCCGGCACGTCCCGACGGCGCACACCTGTACTTTGCCGGCATGGCAGCCCTGTCGTCCCGCGATGCCGAGAGCAGGGAGCGGGCCGGCAGCCTGTTCCAGCGCCTTGCCGAGAGCTACCCGAGCAGTTCGGTGGCCCGGTACGCAGGCAGCTTCGCGAGCCAGTTGCTGCCACGCTGAGCGAGCACTTCCTCGAGTCCGAGGAACCTCGTCTCCTGAAGCAGGGCATCCAGCTTGGCGAGCGTACGGCGCAGGTTCACGTAGTGACGGAAACCACGGAACAGGCCGAGCTGACGACGCGGCTGGTCCGGGTCCACCTCCCAGGGGTGGAGGTAGATGCAGCCCGGCATCCCATGTGCCTCCTGCTGGCGCAGGCCTGCCCGCAGCAGGGCCACCGGGAAGAGCCTCAGGTAGCCGCCGCCGCCGACGGGCAACCGCCTGCCCAGGCACTGCAGCGTGAGCGGCGGGAACTCCACCATCGAGCCGTCCCCGGTCTCGAGGCGCCATGGCGAGACCGGCGCGCCCGGCACCCCGTAGTCAGGATGCCGCACGGGCTGGATCGAGCTGTCGGTGCGGATGCCGCTGCGCGCGAGGACGGCAGGAGCCCATGGGGTCCTTGCCGTCACGGACCAGGTGCAGGCCCGGAAGGCAGTGGGCCGTCGCCCCGTGATGCCTTGGAGGATCCCAGCAGTCCGCTCCACGTCGGCTGCAAACCCAGCCTCGCCGAGGTCGGGGAGCATGCGGTGGTCGTAACCGTGGGAGCCGACCTCGTGGCCCGCCGCTGCCACCTCGCGCACCAGGTCCGGCATGCGCTCCGCGACCCAGCCCAGGAAGAAGAAGGTGGCCCGGGCACCTCGGCGTGCGAACAGGTCCAGCAACCTCCGCGTCGAGTCCCCGCAGCGGAGTTCGAACCGGTCCCACTCGGAACGGTCCACGACATGGGCCATGTTGAGGACCTGGAACCAGTCCTCCACGTCGACGGAGAGCGCATGGGCAACCGTCACGGGAGCATTCCCTTCACGACCGGGAGCATCCTGCCGAGCAGTTCGCCGCAGCGCTGGCGCGCCGCCTTCACGTCCTCGCCCGGCTCCACGTAGGTCTCCACCCGCAGCAGCGCACCGGCATTGCTGTGGCGGAACAGTGCCCTTGGCGCATGGTGCAGGAAGAAGTCGAGGTAGCTGCCGGTCGTGAGTTCTCGACTCACGAAGGCGTGCACGCTCACGTACTCACGCGCCCCGCCGCGCGGGTGCGCGACGATCAACCCGACGCGGCTTGGGCTGCCGTCGACCAGCAGTTCCACCTGACGGTCCGAACCGATCTCCATGTCCCCGCCCTCGAGACAGATGTGCGGCGGGTGGACGCTCTTCCAGTTGGACTCGTGGAACACGGCCACGACGAAGACCGGGGGACCGTCCTTCTCGCCGTACACGCGCCACGCGGCATCCTTGGTCCCGAGCAGCGACTGGAAGGACGGGTCGATCTCCCGCGCCTCGCGGAGGACGAAGGGCCCGAAGG
The DNA here is from genome assembly GCA_041178545.1 of Planctomycetota bacterium. Taxonomy (GTDB): domain Bacteria; phylum Planctomycetota; class UBA1135; order UBA1135; family UBA2386; genus JBEATZ01. The sequence continues at coordinate 45,599 of JBEGVB010000015.1, read as the reverse complement.
CATCCGGGAGCCCACCTGCGCGCGGCTGCGACTCCGCGAACGGCCGGTGCAGCGACAGCAGCAACAGCGGCATCGCGAGCACGGCGAGCAGTCCACCGTGGAAGAGGAGTCCGGTGCGGTCGCGCACTGCCGGGGAGGATGCAACCGCGGTTGCCGAAGTCTCCAACCGACCGCCAGGCAGTTCGCTGAGGACCATCATCACGCCGAGGTCGAGGACCCATGCCCCCACGTTGAGCAGGTCGTGAGCGTCCCCTGCAGCCACCTCGACACCCCAGCGCGACGCGACCCCACAGGTCGCCGCGATACGGACCACGTTGACGAGCAACGCCACCGGGGCTGCCGCACAGAGCAACAACACCGTCCTGCCCGTGGTCCTCGGCCCGAGGAACAGCGCGACACAGTAGGCGATCAACAGCATCGAGATCAGCGACCGCAGTCCGCCGCAGGGAGCCGCCACCAGCAACGAGCCAGGCTGTCCGTCCACCAGCAACAGGGCACCGTCCCTGGTCACGCCCAGCCCCAGTGCGTTGGCGAGCCCGGTGCCGAGCCCGATTGCCAGCTCCTTGAGCTCGAAGGCAACACGGCCGCTCACGAACATCGGCAGCGGGACCGCGAAGACCAGCAGGCCCAGGACCGGGGCCAGCACCCGGAGCCTGGCCACGCCCTGCGCCAGCCAGACGATTCCGGGCACGGCAAGGAGCATGCTCGCGGCCGAGAGCGAGTCGATGGTCAGTGCAGCCCCGCAGAGGTGCAGGAGCAGGGCTGGTCCGAGCAGCCACCAGCCCCTCGGGTCCAGGGCGGCAGGCAGGCCCGCGAGTTGCCCGCGGCGGGCCCACCAGAGGATGGCCACCAGCAACGGGACCAATGGCCCGTGTGCCCAGTAGCCGTCGGGCTGGAACCAGGACTCGACGCACCACCAGACGGCCGTCGCATAGGCGGCCACCAGCGGAAACAGCATCCAGGGCAGACCAGTCATCGCAACGTGCGCTCCCCGAGCGCAGCATAGGCCCGCACCACGCGACGCGCATTCCCCTTCCAGGTCCAGTCCTCGCGCTGGAGCAGTTCGAGTCCTGCACGGCCGATGCGACGGGCGAGTTCCCGGTCCTCGACCAAGGACCTGACCTGCTCGGCAAGACTGGTGGCATCCCCCTCGCGGAACAGCAGGCCGTTGGTCCCGTGTTGCAGGAGTTCCCGCAGGTTGGGCTGGTCGGGGGCCACCACCGGGACTCCTGCAGCAAGCGCGTCGAAGAGCTTGAGCGGTGAGGCGTAGGGGTTGATGGCCGGCACCAGCGTGGCATCCATGGCAAGCACGTGTGCCGGAACACGGTCCGCAGGCTGTTCACCGGCCAGGTGCAGCCGCGCGGTGAGCCCGCGTGCAGCAGCCTGTGCAACCAGGGCGGGCAACGCGGGGCCGGTGCCCACCACGAGCAGGTGCAGGTCGGCGAGCCCGGGCAACTGCATGGCGTCGAGCACCAGGTCGAGACGGTGCCAGTCGCGGACGTAACCGACGAAGCCGAGCACGAACGCACCGGGTGCAAGGCCGAGGGATGTCCGCAGGGCACCTGCCTCGGCAACCGCCTGCGGGCCGCAGCGAGCCGGCTCGGCGCCGTTCCGCACCACCTCCACCCGACCACGTGGCGCACCGAGCTCGACGAGCATGCGCGCGAGCACGTCGCTGACGGCAAGGACCCTGGTCGCACCACCCAGCACCCTGCGCTCCGTGGCCCGGGCAAGACGTGCGAACCGCAGCAGGCGGAGAGTCGACATCTCGTCCACCATCGGCGAGTTGACCTCGAGGAAGAGCGGCAGCCCTGCGGCTACCGCGGCATCCAGACCCGCATGGCAGTGCAGTGCGTGCCGCTCGTAGACGAGGTGCGGGCGGAAGGCACGGATCTCGCGCGCGAGCACCCTGCGGGCACGGTGGCTGTAGAGGACCTCGAGCAGTTCCACGAGCAGCCGTGGCAGGCGCAACCTGGCCCAGAAACCGCGACGACCCCGGCCAGCAGGCGTTGCGGGTGACGTGGACTTGGGCACGAGGGCGCACTCGCGCACCTCGCAACCGATCTCGCGGAGTGCGTGGACCAGTTCGCGGACGTGCACCGCCTGGCCGTCGTCCGACCGGATGCGGTGGTGGTAGAGGATGCGCAACGGCTCCTTCACGACCGTCCTCCTGCCAACAGGCGGTCGAACACACGGCAGAGCGCGTCCACCGGGCCGTCCCACGACCACTGCTGTGCGTGTGCGCGAACGTGGCCGAGGTCGACCGGGGCGGCGAGCACTGCTCCCAGTGCGGCAGCCAGTGAATCGGGATCGCGCGGTGGCACGAGTGCACCGAGACGCATGTCTCCGGCAGCGGGGTGCCCGAGGACCTCGGGGATGCCGCCAACCCGGCTGGCGACGACCCTGAGCCCGGAAGCAAGCGCCTCCGTGACCACGTTGGGCCAACCCTCGCGTTCACTGGGGAGCACCAGCACGTCACACGCACGCATCGCGAGCGCGACACGGTCCCGGGGCTGTTCTCCGAGCAGGATCAGGCTCCCGTTTCCAGCTGCCTCCAGCGACCTGCGTTCGGGCCCGTCCCCCACCAGCACGAGACGGGCGGGAGCCAGGCTGCGCACGGCCTCGAGCGCCACGTCGAAGCCCTTGCCCGGCACCAGGCGGCCCACCCCGAGCACCAACGTTCCTTGCTCCGGCAGCCCGAGTTCGAGCCGGGCGGCGCGCGCATCGCCGGGACGGAACCGGTCGAGGTCGACACCGTTCCGGACCTCGAGCACGCGGTCGCGGGGCACCGCTGCGACCTCGGCGAAACGGTCACAAAGGTCCGAGCTGACGGCGACGAGTTGTGCGGCGCCGGATGCAGCTGCGCGGATGCGCGCACGGATACGCGGGTCTGCAGCAGCCACGTTGAGGTCGCTGCCGCGGGCCGTGAGCACGAGGGGCAGGCCCAGCTCGCGTGCGATGGCTGCCGCAGCCACGCCGTCGGGCCACAGGTAGTGGGCGTCGAGGACCCATGCACCGCCGGCACAGACCGTGCGTACCACGGGCAGGGCAGCCGCGGCCATTGCGTCTGCCTGACGGATCCCGGACAGGCCCGGCCAGTGGCGGTACCCAGGGTGGTGCACCGCACAGCCGAACTCGGTCTCCACGGCAGGCACGCCGGCCCAGCGGCGGTAGGTCCCGCTGCGGAGGATCCACGGCGCAAGGGGCACCGGTGCCACCACCTGCCAGCCGTAGCCACCTCGTGCCACGACGCGCTGCATGCGTTCCCGGACGAAACTGCCGTGCAGCGGCATCGCCGCGGACGGAAACAGGTTGGTGAAGGTGAGCAGGTTGCCGGTCACGAGGCCCACCTCCTCAGGAACCTCCCCAGCACGAGGATGGCGTAGAGCAACTCGGAATGGTCGCGCACGCCTGCACGGTGTCGTTCGAGGAGGGCGCGGGCCCGGCTCGGGTCGACCCACGCAGCAAGCGCAGGCTCGCCGAGTTCGGCCTCGAGCCGAGCACCGAGCGCTCCTGCCATCCAGCGCCGCAACGGCACCGAGAATCCCTGCTTGCGCCGGGTGAGGGTGGATGCAGGCAGGCGGGATGCCAATGCCTCGCGCAGGAATGCCTTCGTGCGGCCACCAGCCAGCTTGAGGGCCGACGGGACGGTTGCCGCGAACTCGACGAGTTCGTGGTCGAGGAACGGGGACCGGACCTCGAGTGAGGTCGCCATGGAAGCGCGGTCCACCTTCACCAGGATGTCCGAGACGAGCCAGGTGGCGAAGTCCGCCGCACAGGCGCGCCCGAGCGCATCGGGTGCGTCCGAACGCTCGTGGGCCTCGACCACCGGGGCAAGCGGGTCGCCCACGAGAGGCACCAGGTCTGCCTGCAGCACGGCAAGCACTTCCTCCGGCAGGGTGGCGCTCACCGAGCTCGCATAGGCACGGGCAGCGCTCATGCCGAGTTCCTGCAGCGTCCGCTTGGCTCGCAGCGGCCGCGGCAGCCAGTCGCCCTTGGGCCACAGTCGTCCGAGCAGCTGCCAGACGACCGGCGGCAACAGGCCGCGGACACGATTCTCGCGCACGTCGAACAGGTGCCTGCGGTACCCGGCAAACGACTCGTCGCCACCGTCGCCACTGAGGGCGACCGTCACGTGCCTGCGGGCGAGCCTGCAGACGTGGTAGGTCGGCAGGGCACTGCTGTCGGCAAAGGGCTCGTCGAAGGTGTCGTCGAACCACCCCAGGTCCTCGAGCTCGTCGGGTCGCAGCAGTTCCTCCACCAGTTCCACGCCGCTGGCGGCAGCAGACTCCCGCGCGCCAGCACGCTCGTCGAAGGCAGGGTCGTCGAAGCCGACCGTGCACGCACGAAACGTGCCGCCGGCCTGCCGCCGCATGCTGTCGACGACTGCATGGCTGTCGATGCCACCGGAAAGGAACGGGGCGAGCGGGACCTCCCCCATCAAGCGGATGCGGACGGCCTCGTCCAACAGCTCCAGTGCACGCTCGTGGAGCTGCTCGGGGGACTGGGTGGAAACCGATGCGAACGAGAGTGCCCAGTAGCGCTGCACGCGGATCCTGTCGCCTCGCAGGTGCAGCCAGTGGGCAGGAGCGAGCTTCTGCACCCCTTCGAACACGCAACCGGGTTCTGCCACGTAACGGAGGCTGAGGAACTGGGCCACAGCCTCGGGCCGGATCCTGGTGCCCACGACACCACCAGCACGAAGCGCCTTGAGCTCGGAGGCGAACCAGAATGCACCGTGCTCGTGCACGTAGTGGAACGGCTTCTTCCCCAGCCGGTCCCGTGCGGCATAGAGCTCGTGGGAGGCCTCGTCCACCACCACGAACGCGAACATGCCTCGCAGTCGCGCAGCAAGCCCGGTGCCCCAGTGCCTCCAGCCGTGGAGCAGGACCTCGGTGTCGGAACGGGTCCGGAACACGAAGCCATGCGCCTCGAGCTCTGCCCGCAACGACAGGTGGTTGTAGACCTCGCCGTTGAAGACCACGTGCAGCCGGCCGTCTGCCGTGGACATGGGCTGGTTGCCGCCGGCCAGGTCCACGATGGCGAGCCGACGGTGGGCAAGACCGAAGCCGGGGCCGAGGTGGAACCCCTCACCGTCCGGACCACGGTGCGCGATGGCGTCCGCCATGGCGCGGAGCGATGACTCCGGCACGACCCTCGAACGGTCTGCGTGCAGGATGCCGGCGATGCCGCACATCAGTGCGCCCGTCCCCAGCGGGCGACTAGACCACCTTCCAGCGGCGACTTCCACCGCACCTGCACCCCGCTGCGGAAACGTGTCCCCAGCTCCGTGACCGGCGCTTTGGCGAGGTGCATGCGTGCGACCAGCAGCAGCGACGTCACCATCGCCAGCCAGTGGTACAGCAGGTCGAAGTGGCCACGGTTCAGGAAGACGGCCCCAAACATGTAGGCAACCGTGGTCGCCTCCATCATGCGTGCGTAGTTGGCCGCCCACGCCATGTCGGGCCTCGATCTCCCGTAGCGGTAGACCTTTCGGCAGGCCACGAACACGGAGAACAGCAGGGTGAGGAAGCAACCGAAGGCGAGCGATCCGTTCTCGGCCCAGATCTGCAGGTACGAGTTGTGGGCCACGTACGTCTTGATCCTTGCCTCCTCGTCGATGGGAATGCCTGCGTACTCGAGGTAGCGCGGCTGGAAGTTGCGCAGCCCCACCCCGAGGAGCGGGTTGTCGCCGACCATCTTCATCGCAACGGACCAGGAGCGGAGCCGTGCCGCCGCAGACGACTCCTGCGTGTCGCCGATCGTGGACAGTCGCTCGAGCACCGACTCCGGCGCCAGGGAGACGAACAGGACACCACTGAGGGCGAGCCCTGCTGCAGCGCGGAAGAGCTTGCCGGAGCGCCATGCGATCCAGAGTGCCATGGCACACATGGCGACGAAGGCACCGCGGCTGTGCGTGAGTGCCACGGTGATCACCGTGCAGACGATGGCGATGCGCGTGCCCTTGTGGATGAACGGCTTGTCCCGCTCGTCGTGGCCGAGGTACCACAGGAGCGGGATGTTCATCACGAGGGCCAACGCAAAGTCGTTGTTGTCCTCCCTCATTCCGCCGGGCCCGCGGAGGATGGTTGCACCGCCCGTGAGCACGCCGAACACGCCGCCCTTGGTGCCGTAGAAGGCGAGGCAGCCGGCGATCAGCCAGAACATCGCCCGCAACCGCTCCTTGCTGTCGACCTGCCCGACGGTGAACCACGCCACCAGCAGGATCTTCAGGAACTCGACGAAGTAGCGGTTGAAGTAGCGCGTCTGGTGCTCGGCAAACGCATAGCTGAGGGTCACCAGCAGCCCTAGCACCAGCATCAGGACCGTGCGCACCTCCCAGCGGGTGAACGGCTTGCGCCCGCGCTCGTGGACGAACCACCCCACGACCATGGTGAGCCCGACGTAGAAGCTGAAGCGCATGTCGCGCGCGAATCCCCAGCACAGGTCCTGGGGCCGCATGTACGCGAGCCAGCTGAAGAGCATCAGGCCCGTGAACGGGCGCCGGAAGCTCAACGGCAGGAGGTACAGGACGATCGCGAAGACCAGCAGGTCGCGCATGGACGCTCCCTGCGCTAGCCGTCACCCACCAGGACGGCCAGCAGCTCCCTGGCGAAGCCCGGCAGGTGGGTCGGGTCGAGGTAGTAGATCGTCACCACGACCAGGACGAGGACCAGCAACACGACGCTCACGAGGCTGAACCGCTTGCGGCTGCGGACCTCCTTGGCGCGAATCTCCTCGGTCACGAGGTGGCTGACGCCGCCCAGGTACGGCACGCCGAGCGCAGACTCGACCTCCTCGACTGACTTGAAGGTGCCCTGGAGCATGTCGATCAGCAGGATGGAGCCGACGGCGACGCCGAGTCCCACGATGCTGCCCACGAGCGCCACCAGCAACACGTTGGGGTCCGTCGGACGCGGCGGCTCGAAGGCCGGCTGCTCGATGTTGATCGGTCGCTCGTTGGCGATCTGGCCGTAGCTGCGCTCGATCTTGTCGCGCTCGATCTGGGCGAGGTCACGCCGTTTGCGCGCCTCCTCCTGAAGCTCGTAGAGCTGGCGGTGTTCGTGCCAGGCGACGGCAAGGGACTCGTTGCGGAGGGCGCGGTCCACCAGTGCCTTGGACAGCGCCTCGATCAGGCTGGAGACCGTTGCGAGCTCGGACTGGCTCGCGGCGATCTCGCCGCGCAGCTCGGTCCAACGAGGGTTCGGCTTCTCGCCGGGCGTGGCGCCCGCGGGGTCCGTCGGGAACGCCGCGCCAAGGTCCTGGACCTGCTGCTGCAGCGCCGCGAGCTCGCGCTCGCGGGTGGCGCGCAGCGGGTGGGCGGGCCCGAGCACGCGCTCGAGACTCGCCTTGAGGATGGTCATCTGGACGATCATCGGTCCGAGCCTCGGGTCGGCCAGCTGGGCTGCCCGGGTCTCTGCATCCGCTGCCACGCGCCTGGGCGTGCCGTCCAGCTCTGCCTGCAGGCGCGCGATCTCCTTCTGCAGGCTCTCGCGCTTGGCCTGGGCGGCAACGAGCTCTCGCTCGTCCTTCGCCCGGTCGGCCTCCATCTGCTTGGCAACGCCAGCCGCGTCCTCGGGCCTCAGGTTCGGCTGCAGCCCGTAGTTGCGCTCCAGCTCACGGAGCTCCGTGCTGGCATTGGCGAATGCGGCCACCTCGCGCTCGACCTGGTCGTTGGCTGCAGCCAGGCTGCGTGCAGCCGATGCCTGCAAGCTCTGCAACTGGTCCTTGGTCCAGATGTCGACCAGGGCGTTGAGCAGGTCGGCGGCCCGCTTGCCCTGTCGGTCCTTGTAGGTGAGCCTGAGCCTCGCGTAGCTGCGCACCTTGGACGGGTTCTGGTCCTGCACCTCGAGGCGCAGACGAACCTCTCGCTCGGCCTCGATCGCCTTGAAGGGCTCGGCGATCAGTCCCTCCGGCCAGTTCAGCTGGCGCATGGCAGTGCCCACCAGCAGCGGGATGCGGGCCTTCGCGAGTGCGACCATCTCCGCCATCGGGTCCTCGGGCGTGCCGATGCGCGGGTTCCCGGGGTCGCGCGTGTGCGAGATGATCGCCTCGGCCACGTAGTAGCGCGGGATGAGCATCGCGACGAGTCCACCCAGCAGCAGTCCCAGCAACGAGCCCGGGATGATCTGCCACCGACGTCGCTTGACGAGGTCGGCGTAGTGGGCGAGCGAGACCTGGGGCAGTTCGAGCTGGGTCATTGCCCGGCCCTCCCCTCGCGAGCGCCTCGCACCACGGTGGTCTCGTCGGCTTGGTGCATCAGTAGTAGTAGAAGGGCAGGGTGTCGGTCTCGCCGGTCAGGTACTCGTAGGAGGCCTGGGCGGCGGCGAACCCGAACAATGCGCGCACTGCGTAGCTGAGCGGTGCGAGCAGACGCTCCACGAGGCGCGACAGCGTCCCGAGGAAGGTCGGCGGGATGTACAGGATGTCGTACTCCTTGACGTACCAGTTGCGGCTGGACCAGCCCTTGGTCGCCATCTCGCGCACGTTGAGCTCCATGACCAGCGGGTTCTCCGCGTCGGGACGCACGAGGCGCACGCGGCCGAGGTTGGCGAGCTGGGTCCAGCCCACGCGCATCACGGCCTCGAACAACGTGAGGTCGGCCTTGCTGATCGGGATCACGCCGCGGGCCTGCACCTCGCCGGTGGCGAAGAACACCTTGCCCACGTTGATGACCCTTGCCTGCATGTCGATCTCGAAGGAGAAGATCGGCCGCAACAGGCCGCGAACCAGAGTCGCGAGTTCTGCCTCGGTCTTGCCGAGCACCTGGACCGCACCGATGTACGGCACCAGGATCGTCCCGTCGATGCCTACCGGCTGGGGCTGCGTCAGCAGGAACAACCGCTCTGCGTCGGGCTGCTGGTAGGTCGCAGGCGAGATGAGGAACTGGACCGCGTCGCCGCCCGCCACGTAGGTCTCCCGGGTGGCATCACCCTGCGCACGGGTCCCGAACCCCTTCTCGTGGGTCAGCTGGCGGAGGCGCTTGTCCTCGTAGCTGCCGCAGGCGGCCAGCACGAGACAGACGATCCACAGACACGGGATCCAGCGGGTGATCGGGTTGGTTTGCACGAGGGTACGGGGGCCGGAGGGTTGCAACGACTTGGACGGCCCCATCCTAGGGAGCTTCCGCCGCACGGCAAAGTCCGGACCACTGGGAGACACGCCGTCTCATCGGCAGTTCGCGGTCCCGGACCTGACGGGATCCGGCCGGTGTGCCTGCCCGTGTGGCGGCGCACCGCCGGGATCCGTACCTCAGCGCTTCCCGTACTGGGTCTCGTAGTAGCGCTGGTAGTCGCCGCTGCGGACGCGCTGCAGCCAGGCGCCGTTGCGGACGTACCAGTCCACCGTCTGCCGGATGCCGTCCTCGAAGGTGAAGCTCGGGGTCCAGCCGAGGGTTGCCTTGGCCTTGGAGACGTCCATGGCGTAGCGACGGTCGTGGCCCGGGCGGTCCTTCACGTACGTGATCAGGTCCTCGCCCCTGCCCACCAGCTTGAGGATCTGGCGGATGACCTCGATGTTCTCGCGCTCGGCATTGCCGCCGAAGTTGTAGACCTCGCCTGCCTTGCCGCGCTCCATGGCGGCGCGGACGCCGGTGCAGTGGTCCTCGACGAAGATCCAGTCGCGCACGTTGCGGCCGTCGCCGTACACGGGCAGCTTCTTGCCCTCCATCGCGTTGGCGATGATGAGTGGGATCAGCTTCTCGGGGAACTGGTACGGGCCGTAGTTGTTCGAGCAGCGGGTGATCACGCAGTCCATGTGGTGCGTGTGCACGGCAGCGCGCACCAGCAGGTCGCTGCCCGCCTTGCTCGACGAGTACGGCGAGTTGGGCTGGATGGGAGTGTCCTCGTTGAAGTAACCCCACGGGCCCAGGCTGCCGTACACCTCGTCGGTGCTCACGTGCACGAAACGCTGCACCTTGTGTGCGCGCGACTGGTCGAGCAGCACCTGGGTGCCGGCCACGTTGGTGCGCACGAAGGCGGTTGCGTCGAGCACCGACCGGTCGACGTGGCTCTCGGCGGCGAAGTGGACCACCACGTCCGGACGGTGGTCCCCGAACACCTTCGTCATGGCCGCCGTGTCGGCGATGTCGGCGCGCACGAAGAGGTGCCGCTTGTTGCCCTCGAGGTCGACGAGGTTCTCGAGGTTGCCCGCATACGTCAGTGCATCGACGTTCACGATGTCGTGCGTCGTGTCGCGCACCATCATGCGGACGAAGTTGGAGCCGATGAAGCCGGCGCCGCCGGTGACGAGGATCTTGCTCATGTCAGTATTCCTTGCCGCGCAGTGTTCCCTGCTGCGGGGACGAGTCCGTCGGGAGCTGCGCCGCTGCATCGAGGGGCAGGTGCCGACGGAGTGCATCGAGGTAGTGGGGCAACGCCTTGCCGCGCACGGCCTGCAGCTTCGAGGTGTCCAGCACCGACCAGGCCGGCCGTGCGGCAGGCGGACGCCTGCCGGCCGCAGCCACCTTTGCCGCGTACTCCGCTGCAGTCTGCGCGCCGACCGAGACGTGGCCGAGCCCGGCCTCGCGTAGGATGTCGACGGCGAACTGCTGCCAAGAGCACTGGCCCTCGTTGGCCGCATGGTAGACGCCACCTGCCGGCCGCAGCTCGCACACGTCGAGCAGCGCCTCGGCGAGGTCGTGGGTCATCGTCGGGCGGCCGACCTGGTCGGTCACGACCGTCAGCGGCGTGCCCTTGCGCGCGGCATCGAGCATCGCGCGCGGGAAGTTCTTGCCGCCGGGACCGAACACCCAGCTGGTTCGCACCACCCAGAAGTCGCCGCGGCCGTGCGCCAGCACGGCTTCCTCGCCGAGCCGCTTCGACAGGCCGTACACCGAGAGCGGCCTCGGCGCGGCGTCGACGGGGTACGGCGTGCCCTGCCCCGACCCGTCGAACACGAAGTCCGTGCTCACGTAGGCCAGTGCGGCTCCGACCGAGGCGGCTGCCTCGGCAATCCATGCGGTGGCCAGGCCGTTGACGCGGCAGGCGAGCAGCGGCTCTGCCTCGCAGCCGTCGACGTTGGTGATCGCACCGCAGTGCACGACGGCACGCGGCCGGTGCTGCTGCAGCACGCGCACGATCGCCTCACGGCTCTCGAGCGGCATCTCGTCGACGTCGACCCCCACCACCGAGCGGCCGCGGCCACGGGCCTGCGCCACGAGGACGCGGCCCAGCTGCCCCTTGGCCCCGGTCACGAGCAGGTCGATCGCGCTCATCGGCAGGCCTCGCTCAGACGTCCATCCGGTTGGCGCCGCCCTCGCGGATCATCGTCGAGGCACGGTGCAGCGACTCGAACGTGCCGGCATCGGTCCACCAGCCCTTGAGCACGTCGCAGGTGAGGTTGCCGCGCGAGATGTACTCGTTGTTCACGTCGGTGATCTCCAGCTCGCCGCGGGAGGAAGGCTTGAGCGTGCGGCAGATCTCGAACACGGACGGGTCGTACATGTAGATGCCGATCACCGCGAGGTTGGTCTCGGGCTGCTTGGGCTTCTCGACGATCTTGAGCACCTTGCCGTCCTTGACGGTCGCGACGCCGAAGCGCTCGGGATCGTGGACTTCCTTGAGCAGGATCTTCGCGCCGCCGCCCTGCTTCTTGTAGTCCTCGACGGCCTTCTTGATGTTGCCCTCGATGATGTTGTCGCCGAGCACCACGCAGATCGGCTCGCCCTTGGCGAAGGGCTCCGCAAGCTTGAGCGCCTCGGCAATGCCACCCTCACCCTGCTGGTACGCGTAGTTGAGCTGCTTGAGCCCGAAGTCCGCGCCGTTGCCCAGCAGCTGCAGGAAGTGGCCAGCGGAGTTGCCGCCGGTGACGATCTGGATGTCCGTGATCCCGGCGTTCACCAGGCACTGGATCGGGTAGTAGATCATCGGCTTGTTGAAGACCGGCAACAGGTGCTTGTTGGTGATCTTCGTGAGCGGATAGAGCCTGCTTCCCAGGCCACCTGCGAGGACGACGCCTTTCATGATTGTCTCTGACTCCTGTACCAGTCGAAGGTTCGACGGATGCCTTCGGCAAAACCGACCCTCGGACGGTAGCCGAACAGTTGGACTGCCTTGGTGACGTCCGCCAGGGAGTGGCGCACGTCCCCGGTCCGCGGCGGTGCCCAGGTGGGCGCGAGCCTCGTGCCCGCCAGTTGCTGCAGCTGCGCCAGCAGTTCCAGCAGGGTGACCGAGGACCCGTAGGCGATGTTGACGACCTCGCAGCCCTTGGTCTGCGCATCCATGGCACCCAACACCCCCAGCACGACGTCCTCCACGTAGGTGAAGTCGCGGGACTGGGTGCCGTCGCCGTCGATGCGCGGGCTGCGGCCGTGCAGCAGCGCGTGACAGAACGCCGCGATCACGCCCGAGTAGGGACTGTCGGCGGTCTGGCGCGGGCCGAACACGTTGAAGAAGCGCGTCACCACGACGTCGAGACCGTAGACCTTCGCGAAGCTGCGGCAGTAGAGCTCGCCAGCCAGCTTGGTGGCCGCGTACGGGCTGAGCGGATCCTCGCGCAGCAGCTCGTGCTTGGCAGGCACGTCCTGGTCGCCATAGGCACTGGAGCTGCCCGCGTAGACGACGCGCGCGCCGAGTTTCGCAGCGGCATGCAGCACGGTGACCGTGCCCGTCACGTTGGCGTGGTGCGACTCGACGGGATGGCTCACCGACCGCGACACCGAGGGCAGGGCAGCGATGTGGAACACGCCGCGGCAGCCGTCGATGGCGCGCGCGACGGCGGCCGGGTCGGCAACCGAGCCGCGGTGGAACGCGAGGTCGCCCTGCATGCCGGCAAAGTTGGACTCCTTGCCCGTGCTGAGGTCGTCGAGGACCGAGACCGCATCGCCCCGCGCCAGCAGGCCTTGCACCACGTGGCTGCCGATGAAGCCGGCACCGCCGGTGACGAGATGTCGGTTGCTCATGCGACCCTGCCCGCAGCCTTCTCGGCCAGGTACCACGCGACGAACTTGCGCAGGCCCTCGCGGGCAGGCGTCGTGCAGCGGTAGCCGAGCTCACGTTCGGCAAGGGTCACGTCCGCGTAAGTGACGGGCACGTCGCCGGGCTGGTCGGGCAACATCTTCCTGCGCGCGGGCTTGCCCACCAGTTCCTCCAGCATCGCGACGAGGTCGGCGAGCGAGGTCGTGGCCGAGCCACCGAGGTTGTAGATGGCGTAGCCTCGCGCCCGTTCGAGCGCGGCCACGAGGCCGCTCACGATGTCGTCGACGTACGTGTAGTCGCGGCGGCTGCTGCCGTCGCCGAAGAACGGCAGTTCCTTGCCGTCGTGGATGAGCCGGGTGAACTGGTGGATCGCCATCTCGGGCCGCTGGCGCGGGCCGTAGACAGTGAAGAAGCGCATGCAGCTCACCGGGTTGCCGTGCAGGTGGTGGAAGGTGAAGCACTGCACCTCGCCGGCCTTCTTGCTCGCCGCGTAGGGCGACACCGGCCGGTCCACCGGGTCGGACTCCGAGAACGGCACCTTCGTGTTGCCGCCGTAGACCGAGGAGCTGGAGCCGAACACGATCGGGACCGAACGGCTGTCAACCGCCTGCAGCAGCACCTGCGTGCCGGTCACGTTGACGTCCATGTAGCGGACCGGGTCCTGGATGGACGGTCGCACCCCTGCCAGCGCGGCGAGGTGCACGATCCCGTCGGCGCCCTGCACCGCCTGTCGGCAGGCAGCCTGGTCGCGCAGGTCGCCTTGCACGAACTCGAAGCGGCTGCCGCCGGCAGCCTGCAACGACTCCAGGTTGCGCTGCTTGATGCGCACGTCGTAGTACGGGTCGAGGCTGTCGAGGACGCGCACCCTGCGCCCTGCGGCGAGCAGTCGTTCGGCGAGGTGGGAGCCGATGAAGCCGGCGCCACCGGTGACCAGGACGGTTTCCACGGGATCAGGATCGTAGTGGGGAGACGCCCTGCTGTAGCCCAAAGCCGGTTGCCCGTCCACTGGCCGTTGCAGGGCGGTTCGCCCCCCTTCCATGCAGGTGCGACACGAACGGCACGCGCCGTTGGCAACGGGTGGTCCCATTGCCGGGCCGCGTCGCTAGACTCGCAGTCATGAACCTACGGCGGTTCCTTACGTCCCGCAGTGCCCGACCACTCCTGCCCGCCGCCTGCCTGGCAGCACTCCTCGCGGCAGCCCCCCGCGCACAGGACACACCTGCAGCGGCACAAGACCCTGCGCTGCCACCGCTGCTCGCGGAGCTCGACGGCCTGGTGAAGGACAAGAAGATGGAGCAGGACCTGCAGGCCGTGGCGCTCGTGCGCAGGCTGGCCACCGCTCCCCAGTCGATGCACCCCAAGGACCACGACCGCGTGGCCCGCGCCCTCGGCGCAGTGTTCCGCTCCGGCAGGCTGCGCCCGGTGGACCGCCTGCAGCTGTACGAGGAGACCGCACAGGCACTGGGCACGTTCGGGCAGGACGGTGCCAAGGAGTTGAGGAAGGCCGCCGAGGACAGCCGCTTCGGCCGCGACTACGTCCGGTTCCGCGCGACCCTGCTCGACAACCTCGGTCGCACCTGCGACCCGAAGCAGGTCGAGTGGCTGCTGGAGCAGGCCCTCCGTTCGCCGGAGGACGACATCATGGCGGCCGCAGGCGGGGCGCTCGGCCACCACAAGGACATGGAACTGCGCACCCGTCGCGACGTCGTGAAGCGCCTGCTCGTGCGCTGGGGCGAGCTCGAGTCCAAGGCCTCGGTCCCAGACAACAACAACCCGGGAGCACCGGTGAACTTCGGCCCCCAGAACGCGCGCGCCACGATCAGCAAGGTGCGCACCCGCTGGCAGGCCACCCTCGCCACGCTCACCGGGCAGAACCATCGCGCCTACGAGGACTGGCAGCGCTGGCTCAACAAGAACCCCGACTGGACCCTGCCCGACGCGGGCAAGCCGGCGCGCAGGGGATGAGCAGGTCGGCTGCCACACGCAGGCTCGTACGCCTCCTTGCCGTGTCCACGACGGCATTGCTGGTGCACGCACAGGAGCCTGCGCCGCCCCCCACGATCCTGCAGCTGCAGATGCGGCTGAAGGACCCTGACACCGACGCGGCAGCCCGCGAGCCCCTCGCCGCAGAGCTCATGGTCCGCGGACTGCCGGGCTCGCTCGCACTGTTCGACACCGCCCGCACCACCACCGAACAACGCCGCCGCGACTGGCAGCGCGACCTCGAGCGGTTCCGCGCCTCCTTTGCCAAGGCGGTCCCGAAGGCGCACCAGAAGCTGCACGACAAGGTGCGCACGAGGCGCATCGAGCAGCTGCGCGAACAGGCCGCTGCCGTGTACCGCGAGGGCACGCCCACCAAGGAACGGATCGCAAAGGATCTCGACCCGATCCGCAGCGAGCTCATGGAGCTGGTGCTGCTGGACCCGGCAACGGTCCTCGGTGCCAACCCGGACCTGGACCGGGCAGCCGCCGGGCTCCGCACGGCCCACGCCGACCTGTGCGCGTGGTTCGACCTCTACCTGCGCGCCGTCCAGGTGGCCGACCTCGACCCCGCCGGGCGCAAGCACGTGGACAAGTTCGCCCAGCTGGGACCCGTTCCCACGCTGGAGCAGGAGCTGGACGCATCCTGCCGCACCCTCGCTCTCGCCTCCATGCCCCTCCCCGCCCGCGACGGCCAGACCCTGCTCCGCAACCAGGCACTCGCTGCCACCACCGATCCCGAGGAGTTCGCCGGCACCGAGCAACTGAACCGCATCCGCATCGCCATGGGCCGCACGGTCGTGGCACTGGACCCGAAGCTCAGTGACGCCGCCCGCACCCACTCCGAGGACATGCGCAAACTCGGGTTCTTCAGCCACGAGTCCCCCGTGCCGGGCAGGCGCACGTTTGGCGACCGTGCTGCAGCGGCGGGGACGAGCGCCTCGGCCGAGAACATTGCGTGGGGCCAGGACCGCGGGACCGGGGCGATCGAGGCCTGGTGGCACAGCCCGGGCCACCACGTCAACATGATGGGTGGGCACGCCCGGACCGGGCTCGGCCGCAGCGAGTCGCACTGGACCCAGTTGTTCGGCGGCTGAGGCCGTGGTGCCGACAGCACGGCGCCTGTGCGCTCCAACCCGAGGCAGTTGCAACAACGGAACGGACCGGAACCAGGTCCCTTCCCGGACACGTCCCATGGACTAGACTTGGGTGCACGTAGCGAGGCGGTCCGAACATGATGCACACGCGCGGATTCCTGGTTCTCCTGGGCGCTCCCTTGGTGGGACTCCTCGCCACGGCCCACGAGGGACTGCGCGCCCAGCTGCCCCCGGCACCGGTCCCGGTCGAGAACCCGCTCACCCCGCAGAAGGCGTTGCTGGGCAAGTTCCTGTTCTGGGAGGAGCAACTGGCCTCGGACGACACCATGGCCTGCGCGAGCTGCCACCAGCCCGAACACGGCGGTGCCGACGGGCGGCTCCGGCGACCCAACCAGCCGGTCAACCCCGGTGCAGACGGCCTCGTCGGCACTGCCGACGACATCCGCGGCTCGCTCGGCGTGGTGCACCGCGCTGCAAACGGCGACTTCACCCCGGTGCCGACCTTCGGTTTCGACACGCAGGTGACCGGGCGCGTGACCAACTCGTTCGTGGGTGCCGGCCACCATGCGGAGCTCTTCTGGGACGGTCGCGCCAGCACGGTCTTCACCGACCCGGAGACCCAGACCGTGGCCATTGCCTTCGGCGGCGCGCTGGAGAGCCAGTCGCTCGGTCCGATCCTCAGCACGGTCGAGATGGGCCACGACGGTCGGACCTGGAACGACGTGCGTCAGAAGCTGCAGCGCATCCAGCCACTGCGGCTCGCCACCAACCTCACGCCGGACCTCGCTGCCGGCCTTGCCTCGTTCCCCACCTACCCGGACCTGTTCCGCAACGCATTCGGCGACCCCGCGATCACCGCGCGCCGCATCGCATTCGCGCTCGCGAGCTACCAACGCTCCCTCAACCCGGACCAGACGCCCTGGGACCGCTTCATGGCCGGCAGCACCACCGCGCTCACGGCCCAGCAGCAGCTCGGCTGGACCCTGTTCCAGGGCAACGGCCGGTGCTCGCTCTGCCACACCCCGCCGCTGTTCTCCGACGACTTCTACCACAACCTCGGCATCCGGCCGTGGCAGGAGGACCCGGGTCGCATGAACGTCACGCAGGCGATGCCCGACCGCGGCGCCTTCAAGACGCCCAGCCTGCGCAACGCCGGACTGCGTCCCGCCATGCTGCACGACGGCTCGATGCCGCCGCTCGGCGACCCGGCCGCGGCAACCAACCCGCACTCGATGGTCAACCTGTACCTCACAGGTGGCGGTGCCTTCCGCGACAACCTGGACACCTTCCTCGTGCCGCTGAACCAGAACGGCGTGACCCTCAACGACATGCTGGCGATCGAGGACTTCGTGCAGAACGCCCTCACCGACCCGCGCGTGGCGCAGGGCCTGCCGCCGTTCGACCACCCGATGCTGCGCGGCACCCGCTTCGGGCCGCGCGCGCTCGCACCTGGGCTCGCAGGCAGCACGATGCCGGAACTGATCGACCACCAGCCGGTGTTCCCGGGCAGCGTGGGCTACCAGGTCGGGCTCGTCGGCGGCCACGGCGGCGGACTCGGCTTCCTCGGGTTCGCAGTCGATGCCCTGACACCCCCGACCTACGTGGGTGCACTGCCGCTGCACCTCGGCAGCACTGCCACGGGCGTGCTGCTGCCGCTCGCAGGCGCTGTGGGTGCCACGGGCTACGCCACCTGGCGCACGAACATCCCCAACAACCAGGCCCTGGTCGGTCTCTCCGTGTTCTTCCAGGGCTTCGTGCAGGACGCGGCCAGCCCGGGCGGCATCGCCGCGACGGCCGGCTCCGAGGTCAGGCTGCGCTGAGCGGTTCCCGGGCTGCGCTCACTGCGGCCCGCGCCCGCGCGGCGCTCACAGCCTGCGGATCGACACGTCGCAGAACTCCACCGGGTCGTTGTGGCCCGCGAAGCCGAAGTGTCCCTCGGTGCGGCTGCGGCCCGGGTGCTCCTTGCCCTCCGCTGGCGTGGCCTTCGCCACGTCCGTGTCGACGATCGTGGTGCCGTTGAGCACGACCTTCACACGGGAGCCCTGCACCGTCACCTCTTCGTGGTTCCACTGGCCGGCAGGCCGCACGTAGCCGCGGTGCGCCGCGACGAGGCTGTAGACCGAGCCGCAGTACTGCCAGTCCTTGAGCGTCGCGTACTTGGGGTGCTGGTCGTCGAGCACCTGGACCTCCATCGCGTCGAAGGCCGGGTTGCCCTGGCCGGAAAAGCGGATCGCGAGCCCGTTGTTGCCTCCGGGCGGCAGCCGGAACCGCAACCGGGCGGTGAAGTCCCGGTACGACTCCTTGGTGAACAGGTTGCCGCCCCTGCCGGCCTTGCAGCGGATGGCGCCGTCCACCACCTCGTAGTCGTCCACGGCCCCCTGCCAGCCGGCGAGGCTCTTGCCGTCGAACACGCGCTCGAACCCCGCTGCGTCGCGCGCCGCGAGCACCGCGTTGGCCTCGTCCGCGGCCAGCTCGCGCAGCCGCAGGTTGCGGAAGCGGATCTCACCGCCGTGGGTCTGCAGCTGGATCGGCCCGGACCGGTACAGTGGCTTCGCGCGGTCCCAGAAGTTCTCCATCACCACGCCGTCCACGACGAGCTGCTGGTTCAGCCAGACCCACGTGAGCTCGCCGACCTGGCGGATGCGCAGGTGGTTCCACTCGCCGAAGGGCTTGTCGGCCAGCACCAGCGGCATGCGCTCGTGGACCTTGTTGTTCCACAAGCCGCCGCTGCCCTTGTCGGCACCGAGGTTCCACTTGCCACCCTCCTTGGTGGTGTCCCAGATCTGGACCTGGGGCGTGCCGCGCAGGTAGATGCCCGAGTCCGCGAGCGCGACGGTCCGGTACTCCAGCTCGAGCTCCATGTCCGCGTAGTCGCGGTCCGTGGTGAGGAATGCACCCTCGCCGTCGTTGCGGAGTTCGCCGTCGACCACCGACCAGTGCTTCCGGGCGCTCGCCATGTCCTCGGCAAGCAGCTTGTCGCGCTCTGCAGCCGGCATCGCCTCCAGCTGGCGCGGGTCGATGTGGCGCAACCCACGCCAGCCCGACAGGTCCTTGCCGTTCCACAGCGGCTGCCAGGAAGAGGGCTGCTGGGCAGGCAACGCGGCGGCGAGGAAGAGGCAGACGAGGAGGGCGCGGCGCATCGCCGCAGCGTAGGCGCAACGGCCCCGCGGCGGAAGCTCGCGCCCTCGACGCTCAGTTCCTGCAGACGCGGACGCGGGCGCCGGCGCTCGCGGCAAACGGGCCCGAGGGGGCGCCGCTGTCGAGCGTGATCACCTGGTGGAACAGGTCGAGGTTGTCGAGCGATGCACTTGCCGGAACGCCGAAGCTCCACGACACGCTGCCGGCTCCCGGCACGCCGGCTGCACCGCTGGCGACGCCGAACAGGAACGCGGCGGAGTTGGGGTCCACCAGCGCCTGGATGCCGAACAGCGGCACGTTGGCGCTCACGAACGCGATGCCGAGGAACGCGGGCGCGCCGCCGACACAGTTGGTGGAGTCGACGCTGAAGGTCGAGCCGGTGCGCGACACGCCGGTCGTGCCGATGCCGGGGGCGAGCCCGCCGGAACCAGCCGAGGCCGTGCCGTAAAGGCGCGGCGGCAGGCAGTCCTGCAGCTGCGCGAGCTCGATGTCGTCGAGGGTCCAGCCGCCGGAAATGTTGGTGCCGTTCGTCACCAGTTCGAAGCGCACGGTCAGGTTGGCTGCGGTGTTGGCGATGGCGCTGATGTCGTGCTCGACGAGCTGCCAGCTGGTGTCGTTGACCGCACTCGACGTGGTGAACACGGTCGTGCCGTTCACCAGCAGCCTCGCGGTGTCACCTGCCGCGAGGGTCAGCCAGCGGCGGTAGCGCAGGGTCAGGCCCTGGGCGCCCGTGGTCGGGATCGCAGGCGACTGCAGGAACGTGGAGACGTTGTTGGCGTAGGCGCCGTTGAACCCAGTGGGCCCGAGGTCGGTGCCCCACGCATTGGTGCCGCTGAAGGCAGAGCCAGGGTCCGCCCAGCCCACGCCGCCCGAGGTGCCCGACAGCCCACGTGGCGTGCCGCGCTGCCAGTCGCTCGAACCCACGACGAATCCCTGGGTCCAGCCGCGGTCCGTCTCGAGGTCGTCGAACCAGACGCGGTTGACGGCGCCGACGAAGAACGAGTACTCGTCCGTGGCCGGCAGCCTGCGGCTGGCCACGGTGTCGACCGCGTCGACCCAGTAGCTCACTGCCTGCGGCGCATACTGGCCGGGGATGGAGCCGCGGTACTGGCCGGGCGTGCTGGTGGGCGCCATGGCAACCGTCTGCACGGGGCCGGTCCCCAACCGGTAGTTGAGGGTCATCGACACGAGCGGGTTGCTGGACGTGTAGCCGACCAGCACCTCGTACGGACCATCCTCGTCACCCACCAGCGCAGGCAGCGGCGTGTGCGTGAGCGCCATGTCCGTGACCTGCGGCCGGACGATGTAGAGCCCGGTCGAGATGTCCATGATGTAGATGTTGCCCGAGGGCATGAACGGGTAGACGCCCCAGGCCCCGTTGAAGCCACCGCTGGTGCCGGGCCAGGTGTCGTAGCTGGCGATCTCCACCGGCGCGCTGGGGTTGGTGATGTCCAGCAGGATGTAGCCCTCGGTGTACCAGGCCACGTGGCAGAGGTTGCCGATGATGTAGGCGTTGTGCGGGACCGACACCGGGTTGGTCGAGTACTGGCCCAGCGGCACCGGCGCGGCCTTGTTGGTGATGTCGTAGAACTTCACCACGCTGCCTGCGCGCTCGTCGGTGGTCGCCACCAGTGTGTGGTTGGCGTTCGGCCACGCGTTGTGGGTGAAGGTGTTGGGCGTGCTGGTGTTGCTCAACGTGGCCGGCGGGAACACGGTGGTGTCCCAGATGCGCAGCTGGCCGTTGTAGATCATCGACGCGTAGCCGAAGCCGTTGGAGACGTGCAGGTCGTGCAGGTAGTTCGTGTTCCCCGACAGCGTCGCGTAGCCGATGAAGACCGGGTTGGCGGGGTTGGCTGCGCAGTCGAAGACCACGGTCCCCGCATTGGTGCCGTTGCAGTAGACCCGACCGGCACCGAGGTCGACGGAGATGGTGTGGCAGTTGTTGAAGTAGGTGGCGCCCGTCACCCCCACCAGGACCGGGGCATCCGGGTTCTGCAGGTCGATCACCTGGAACCCGGCCGCGGCCTCGGTGCTCACGTAGCAGTAGTGGCTGTAGGTCTGCAGCTCGCGCCACGTGGAGGCGGCTCCCGGGATGAAACCGCGTTCGACGGGCTGGGCCGGGTTCGAACAGTCCACGACTGCGGTCCCCGTCCGTGCGCCCAGCAGCGCGTACTCCTTGCCGTTGGGTGCGACGTAGCCCCAGATGTTCGCATAGGGCGCGCGGAGGTTCTGGGTGCCCAGCAGGGTGCAGTTCGCGGTCTGGGCCTCGGCTCGACCGAGGAGGCCTGTCGCGGCGGCGAGCAGGAGAACGGGCAGGCAGCGGAACTCGTGCATGGGGCAGGACCTGGGGTGGTTGGAGTGCCGACGTCAGCAGCGACCGCCCGACGAGACGGACGGAACGCACGACGATAGAGCGTGCCACCAACTTGCCAAGCAGCCGGGCACAAGGGACAAAGTCGGCGCAAATCGAGGCAGCTTCGTGCCCTGCGGCGCAACCGCTCAGGTGGCGGTGGCCGCGAGCAGCCGAACAGCCGCCTGTGCGGTGCGGACGGCAAGGGCCCCCGTGTAACCGGGCCCTGGCGAGACATCGCGCAGGGTCCAGAGGGCTGGGTCCTCGTTGCCATCGCGGAAACCGAGGAACCTGGCCTCGTCCGCGAGCGACACATCGAACACGTCGAGGGGCATGCTCAGGCCCACCCCAACCGCCTTGATGTACGCCTCCTTGCGGGTCCACAGCCGGTAGAAGCCCTGCAGCTGCCGGTCTTCCGGCAGGGAGCAGAGCGCCTCGAACTCGGCCTGTGAGAAATGGCGGCGGGCGATGTCCTGCAGGCTCTCCAGGTGGCGGAGCTTCTCCACGTCGACCCCGAGCTCGCGGTCCCCCACGGCGAGCAGCGCGAGATGGCCCGAGTGGGACAGGTTGAAGTGGAGGTGCGGGTACCGGGGCAGGAACGGCTTGCCCCGGGTGCCGATGGCGATCTCAAGCACTGCCGGGTCGGCCCCGGCACAGCCGCCGAGGATCACGCGCATGCAGCCGTGGGCGATCACGTGGCGGCGGCGGTGGTCGAGGAAGCGGAACCGTTCGGAGCGGGCACGCTCGGTGGCCGAGAGCAGGTCCTGGAACTGCTCCGGCTCGCCGGTGAGAGGGATGGCCCACACGTGCACCTCGCCGGGGGCGAGGCGCACCGAACCGGGTGCCACGGGTGCGAACGAGGGATGGAGTTGCAGGTCGTCCATCGAGGGAGCCGGAGCGTAGCACGGTGCGCGCAGCCGCGCCGCAAGGCTTTCTGCCTCGGGCCCCGGGCGTGCGGCCCCTAGCATCCGCCCATGCTCCGGAGCCCACGACCTGCCGCACTCCTCGCGATCCTGCTCGCCGTGCAAACGTGGTCACAGCCGCTGTGTGCGCAAGGCAGTGCGACGGACGGCAGGCCCCGCCAGCCCAACATCCTGCTGGTGTTCGCCGACGACCTCGGCTGGGGCGAGCTGGGCTGCTACGGCCAGCAACGCATCGAGACGCCCAACCTCGACCGGCTCGCACAAGGCGGGATGCGCTTCACCCAGTTCTACGCCGGCGCGCCCGTGTGCGCCCCGAGCCGCGACGTGCTGTTCACCGGCCGCCACACGGGGCACTGCACCGTGCGCGACAACCGCGAGCTGAAGGACGACAAGGGCAAGTCGGTGGAGGGACAGTTCCCCCTGCCTGCAGGCACCCAGACCCTCGGCACCGTGCTGCGCAGCACGGGCTACGAGACCGCGTGCATGGGCAAGTGGGGCCTCGGCGGTCCCGGCAGCAGCGGCAGCCCCGACGCGCAGGGGATCGAGCGCTTCTTCGGCTACCTGTGCCAGCGTGCGGCACACACCTTCTACCCGCCCCACCTCTGGAGCGACCGCGCACAGGTGACGTTCCCGGAGAACGCCGGCAAGGACGCCAGCAAGCGCACCTATGCCTGCGACGCGATCCTCGAGCAGGGCAGGCAGTTCCTGCGCGCGAAGCGCACCAAGCCGTTCTTCCTCGCCTGGACCACCACGCTCCCCCACCTCGCACTGCAGGTTCCCGACCGCGAGCTGGAGCGGTACCGCGGCCGGTTCGAGGAGACACCCTACACCGGGGGCAAGGGCTACACGCCGCACCCGACGCCGCGTGCCGCCTATGCTGCGATGATCACGCGCCTCGACTGGGAGGTGGGCCAGCTGCTGGAGGAACTCGACCGGCTCGGCCAGCGGGAGAACACGCTGGTGGTCGTGACCAGTGACAACGGCCCGACCCACGACGTGGGCGGCGTGGACACGGCCTTCTTCGCGAGCGCAGGCCCCCTGCGCGGGCGCAAGGGGTCGGTCTGGGAGGGCGGCATCCGCGTGCCCATGATCGCCAGTTGGCCCGGCACGGTCCCGGAGGGTGCCGTGAGCGAACGCGTCGCAGGCGCAGTGGACCTGCTGCCGACGCTGGCAGAGCTGGCTGGCGCGAGGCTGGAGCGGCCCGTGGACGGGACCACCTTCGCGCCGACGCTGCAGGGCAGGGACGACGAGACGAGGGACCGGACACTGGTGTGGCACTTCAACGGCTACGGCGGCCAGCAGGCGGTGCGCGCGGGCAGGTACAAGGCAGTGCGCACGGGGCTGCACAAGGACCCGGGCGCGAAGCTCCAGCTCTTCGACCTGGCCACCGACCTGGGTGAGCAGGACGACCTCGCGGGGGCCCTACCCGAGGTTGCTGCGCGCCTGCGCAAGCTGCTGGAAGAGTCGTTCAGCCCGAGCCCTGACTTCCCGTTCCCGGCCCTCGACGGCACGGCTCGGCAACCCGCCCGCAAGGACGGCAAGGGGGACTGAGGCCGTCACACGCGCGGGGTCTCGCGCTCGGCATCGGCCTCGGGCGCGAAGAACTCGGGGCGGTCGAAGGAGAACATCGCGGCGAGGACCGAGGTCGGGAACTGTTCGCGCAGGTTGCACAGGTCGCGCACGTTGGCGTTGTAGAAGCGGCGGGCCGCTGCGATCCTGTCCTCGGTGATGGCGAGTTCCTCCTGCAGGCGGCGGAACGAGGCGTCGGCCTTGAGTTGCGGGTACGACTCGGCAACCGCGACCAGCTGCCGCAGGGCAGTGTCCAGGCGCGACTCCTCGCGGCCCAGGTCGGCAACCCCTGCGCGGCGTGACACGGCATCGTTGCGCAGCGCGGTCACGCGCTCCATCACCTCGCGCTCGTGCGCCGCATGGGCACGCACCGTGGCGACGAGGTTCGGCACCAGGTCATGCCGACGCTTGAGCTCGACGTCGATGCCCGACCAGCTCTCCCGCAGGTGCCCCTGCAGCCGCACGAAACGGTTGTAGTTGGCGAGGAACCACACCAGGGCAGCGAGCACCAACAGGGCGAGCAGGACGAACACCGGTGCGTTCTCAGGCGTCATGCAGGGTCTCCATCCGCTGGACCAGGTGCCGGGGCCATGCCGCAAGGAAGTCGGATGCGAACTGGAGCATGGTGCGGAACTCCTCGGGCCGCCAACGACGGCTGCCGTCGCAGAAGCAGGCGTTGCCTCCCTCGACGTCGATGGTCGGGGGCTCGGACCGCATCAGCAGCTCCATCATCCGCGGGTCGACGAGGTCGAAGGCGAACTTGCGGTCGGCACAGCTCACGTGGAACCGCCTGCTGAACTCCTCCGACTCGAAGTCGATGTCCTCGAACCCGAGGAACCCTGCGAGCCGGTCGAGCACGTTCTCGGCACGGATCAGCAGGGCAGGCGTCTGCCAGCGCAACGTGAGGATCAGGTAGCTGATGCGGTAGGTGGTGGTGCTGCGGTTCTTGCCGCTGCCGCTCGTGACCTTGTAGGTGAAGTCGCCCATCTGCACGGGCACTGCGGCCCCGGCGACCTCGACCGTGCCGCGCAGGGTGTTGTGGGCCACGCGGCCGTGGCCGCGGCGGAACACCTCGAACTGCGCGAACCGTTCGTCGTGGTCGTGGTCCTCCGACGGGTCGAACTGCCAGCCCAGCGACGCGGCGAGAGTGCCGAGCTGCTGCCGGCGCTCGCGCTCGGCGAGCCAGGACAGCCAGGCGAGCAACCCGACCAGCGCGAGCGCGCCGAAGAAGACGAGAGGGACGAACGAGGGCATCACGGCGGGGTCAGAGGGTGGCGCGGAACGGCCAGGCCGGCAGGCCCGACCCGTTCCAGAGCTCGGTCATCACCGCGTCGCCCCATGCGTAGCGGATGGCCTTGGGCTCGGCGACCTCGGCGCAGCGCACCTGCACGCGGTCGCCGTCCTCGAGCCATGCCTCGGCAGCGCGAAAGGTGCCGTCCGCCCCGGCAAGCTCGAACCCGGGCAGCGGACCACCCTTGGTCCGGAGTCCACCACCCGTGCCACGCGCGAACGCAACGGTGACGACACCGTCCTTCACGGCAAACGTGGGTGCCGTGGGGCCTTCCCACTCGACCGACTTGCCGTAGGTGCGCGCGAGCGCGGCGAGGGCGAGGCGCTCACCCACCGCGAGCTTGTTGGCCGGGTGGATGTCGCGCGGGTCGCCCACGTCCATGGTCACCGCCATGCCGGTTCCCGGCAGTGCGAGCGCCGCCTGCTGCGCGGCGCGGATGTCGCCGGTCTGCCCGGTGTCGCCGCCGTACGTGAACGGTGCGAGTTGCACGAAGTGGAACGCCATGTCGCGGCCGAAGGCCTCGCGCCAGTCCGCGATCATCCCCGGGAACATGCGCTCGTACTGCTCGTGGCGACCGCGGTTCGACTCGCCCTGGTACCAGATGGCACCGCGGAAGGCGAACGGCACGAGCGGTGCCATCATGCCGTTCCACAGCACGGTGGGCCGGTTCGGGTCGTTCGAGCCGTCGTGGGGCATGGGCGGCAGGGCTCCCATGGCCGCTCCCTTGCGGAACCGCCAGCCGTCCTCGACCACCTGCCAAGACCCGTCCGCGCCGATGCGGGCAGCCGCGGTCTGTGCGGCACCGTCCCCGCGCTCTGCGGCCGGGCGCGCGATCCCGCCCTCGCCCGAGGTGTCCACCACGCGGACTGCAAGCATGTTGGCCTGGTCGAGCACCCGGTCGGCAGGCACCACGTAGCGACGGTTCCGGTTCCAGGCGCCGGGGCGCTCGGTGCCGGCCACGCGCTCGCCGTTCCAGAACACGGTGTCCATGTCGTCGACCGGCCCGATCTCGAGGTCGAGCTTCCTGCCCACCCACTCCTTGGGCAGTTCCACCCGCCGCGTGTACCAGCCAGTGCCGTCGAAATCGGCCAGACCCGCCTGCGACCAGCGGTGCGGGAGCGCGACCTCCACTGCACCCTCTGCCGCGGCAGCGGTCACCGGCTCCTTCGCCTCGACCTGCTTCCACCATGCGGCGAGGTTGCGCGCGTGTTCCTTCTCGCCGCTGCCGGCGAGCGCGGCGATGCCGGGCTGGAACTCGGGGAAGTCGGCAAGCGCGGACGAACGGTTCCACGCCTCGCACACCGTACCGCCCCACGCCGAGACCACGAGCCCGACGGGGACGTCGAGGTCGCGGTGCAGCTTGGCGCCGAAGTAGAAGGCCACTGCGCTGAAGTCGAGTGCACTCTCTGGCGTGCAGACCGACCACGCACCCTCGATGTCCGCCACCGGCGCGGGTGCCACCTGCTTCTTCACGGTGAACAACCGCACCTTTGGCAGGTTTGCCGCCTCTGCAGGTGCCTGGAAGTTCTTCCCCCAGCCGCCGAGCCAGCGCACCAACCACTCCATGTTGGACTGGCCGGACCCGAGCCAGACCTCGCCCAGCAGCACGTCCTCCAGCACCACCTGCTCGGTGCCCGACTGAACGCGCACGACGTGCGGCCCGCCGGCTGCAGGCGTCGGCACCCGCACTGCCCAGTGACCCTTCGCGTCTGCCGTCGCGTTCCACGACGCTCCCTCGGCAAACGATGCGGCCACCGTCACGGTTGCCCCGGGCCTGGCGCTGCCCCAGACCGGCGCGTCGGTGGACTGTTGCAGCACCATGTGGCTGCCGAACACGGGCGCGAGCCGGAGCACGGGCTCCTGGGCGCACAAGAAGCTGGAGGACAGCACGAGGGAGAGGACGAGGATGTGGCGCTGCATGGGCGCGTTCTACTGCATCGCGTGGATGCGCGCGATGCGGCCGTCGCTCCCACTGGCCCACACCGAACCGTCGGCAGCGACCGCGACGGCATGGAACCCCGGCAGTGGACTGGCGGACCACGTCCTGCCTCCGTCCGCACTCGTGCTGCAGCCGAGCGGCCCCACCGCGAGCCAGGTGCCGAGGCGCGCTGCGAACGCGAGCCCCGACCGGTAGCCGCCTGCGCTGGTGCCCGTCCACGTGCGCCCATCGTCGGCGGACCACGCAGCCGTGCCCCCGGGTGCTGCAGGGTCGGCATGGTCCCCGCCCACGGCCACGAGCCCTCCACTGCCGTCCGCGGCCAGCGCAAAGGCACCACGGGACTCGGCCCCGCGCGCGAGCGGCAGGTCCTGCACGGCCCATGCCCCGGGGGCCTCGCGGCGCAGCAGCCGCGACCCGGACCTGCCACCCGTGGCGACGCGCACGGTGTCGCCCGGTCCGAGCACGAGCAGCGAGTTGCTCGCAGCGAAGCCCGCCTCCCCGGGCAGCGGGGCAACCGACACGACCTCGCGCCTCCACGTCGTGCCACCGTCCGGGCTGCCGAGGACGTAGAGCGCACCGCCCACCGGGTCACCGTAGAGCACGAGACGGTCGCCCTCGCGCGCAAGCGCGTCGAAGAAGGCGGCGGCATCCGCCTCCTCGTGCACCGTCTCCCAGCTGGTGCCCCCGTCCTGCGTGCGCAGGATGCGCGCGGGCTGGCCCGCGCTCGCGACGACTGCGCGCCGCTCGTCCCAGGCAACCACGGATCGGAAGTCCAACGTGCTCCCCACAGGCCCGACCTGCAGCCACGTGGCCCCACCGTCGGTGGTGCGCAGCACCGTGCCTGCAGCGCCACCGGCCCAGCAGACCTGCCCGGACAAGGGGGCGAGAGCCCGCAGGCTCGCGGTCGAGCCGGTGGCGAAGACCTCGGCGCGCAGCGTGCGCGGCGACGGTGTGCATGCTCCGAGCCCCACCAGACCTGACAGGAACAGCAGGGGCACGATGCGGAAGGCTGGCGAAAAACATGCGCCGGAGTGCATGTGCGCATCATTGCGCAACCGCTCTCGCGGGCCACAATGGGATCGCATGGACCTGACGCGCTGTCGCGTCAGGCTATGCTTCGAGGCGGTCGGAACTCGTCACCATGAGGACCAAGGGCACATCGCTGCTGCTGCTCGGCCTGCTCGCAGGCCTGGTCCCCGCCCAGGAACACAAGGTGCCCGGCAGCGGGACGGACCACTGGGCGTTCCAGCCGATGCGGCGCACGGTGCCCCCCGAGGTCAAGGACCCGGAGTGGTCCCGCAACCCGGTGGACCGGTTCGTATCGGACCGCCTCCAGCGCGAGGGACTGAGTCCGGCACCGCGCGCCGACCGCCGGACGCTGCTGCGACGCGCCACCCACACGCTGCTCGGACTGCCGCCCACCGAGCAGCAGTTGGACGCGTTCCTCGCCGACCCGAGGGACACCGACACGGCACTCGCCGGGCTCGTGGACGAGTTGCTGGCCTCGCCCCACTACGGCGAGCGCTGGGCCCGGCACTGGCTCGACCTCGCACGCTACAGCGACAGCAACGGCCTCGACGAGAACCTCGCCTTCGCCAGTGCATGGCGCTACCGCGACTGGGTGGTGGAGGCGCTCAACGCCGACATGCCCTACCGCGACTTCGTCACCATGCAGCTCGCCGGCGACCAGTTGCCCGGGGCTGCCACTGACCCCGACTGCCAGGTCGCCACGGGGTTCCTGTCGCTGGGACCGCGCATGCTGGCGGAGCAGGACAAGGAGAAGCTGCAACTCGACGTGGTCGACGAGCAGGTGGACCTGGTGGGCAGGACCTTCCTCGGGCTCACCCTCGGCTGTGCTCGCTGCCACGACCACAAGTTCGACCCGGTCCCAACGTCCGACTACTACGCGATCGCCGGGATCTTCCGCAGCACGAAGAACTTCGAGCACCTCGGCCACGTGAGTGCGTGGCTGGAGCAGCCGGTGGAGACCGCGGAGGCAGCCGCGCTGCGCAAGGAACGCACCGCAGCTGCCAAGGCCGCCGAGGAGTCGCTTGCCGCGACCGAACGGTCGGTGCGCGAACAGGCCCTGCAGGTGCTCGGCAGCAGTGCAGCCGACCACCTTGCGGCCGCAGATGCCCTGCGAGGCCGCATGGTGCTGCGCCAGGCGGAGGAGGCGACCCGCACCAACCTGCGCAAGGACGCGAACAACTGGGGCTCGGCCGAGTGCACCGTGCTCCACTCGGGACGCGGCGGCGAGCAGTTCGTCGAGTTCGAGCTGGAGGGACTGTCGCCTGGCCCACACGTGCTGGTCGCCCGTTACGCGGCACAGGACTCCCGCCCGATGCGACTGCTCCTCGACGGGACCGTTGTCGCCGAGAATGCCCTCGGCGGCACCACTGGGGGCTGGAAGCCGGACCACCAGCGGTGGCGCACGGTGGCGACCCTCGACCTCCGTGGACCGCGCCACCTGTTGCGCCTCGAGCGCAAGGACGCGGTCCCCCACCTCGACCAGTTCGCACTGCTCCCTTCCGGCGCGCTGCCCGGACACCTGCTCACGGGTGCCGTGGTCCATGCCGCCCTCGACCTCGTCGAGGGCCGTGAGCCGGTGCTGCAGCCCTGGCTCGCCCCGAAGGACACTGCAGCGGAAGGCGACAACTCCCCTGCCGCGCTGGCCCGGCGCGAGCTGCTCGGCGGCGCGCCTCCGGCCGACGGCAGCCTCCTTGCCAGCTACCGCGACCTGTTCGCGCGCACGACCACCGAGTGGCTGCGGGCGCGGCAGGCCGAGTCCGACCCCAACAAGGACGTGACGCCCGCCGACCCGCTGCTGGCGGCCTGTGCCACGCTGCTGTTCGGCAAGGACGGCTGGTTCGCCCTGCCTGCCGACGAGTTGGTGCGGGTGCTCCCCGTGACAGAGGGAGAGCGTGTCGCCTCCGCACGCATGGCAGCCGAGCGCGCCCGCGCAGCGGTGCCGCCCGCCCCGCCCACCGCGATGTGCGTGCGGGACGACACGGTGGTCGACCTGCCGGTCATGAACCGGGGCAACCACCTCACCCCGGCGGCACAGCCCACGGCGCGTGGGTTCCTCAGCATCACGGCATCCCTGGTGCCGCCCCCCGAGTTGCCGAAGGACCGCAGTGGCAGGCTGCAGCTCGCCGAGTGGATGTTCGCGCCCGAGCACCCGCTCACCGCACGGGTGATGGTGAGCCGCATCTGGCAGGGCCACTTCGGCCACGGCCTCGTGCGCTCTCCCTCCAACGTGGGTCCGCGTGGCGACACCCCCAGCCACCCCGAACTGCTCGACTGGCTCGCACGCGAGTTCCAGGCCAGCGGGTGGTCCCTCAAGGCGATGCACCGCCTCCTGCTCACGTCGCGCACCTGGCAGCAGCAGGTGGTTGCCAACCCCGAGGCCGAGCTGAAGGACCCGGACAACCGCCTGCTGTGGAGCCAGCACCGCCGCCGCCTCGACGCCGAGTCGGCGCGCGATGCCGTGTTCGCGGTGGCAGGCACCCTCGACCGCACCGTGGGTGGCTCCCTGCTGCAGGCGGGCAACCGCGACTACGTGACCAACGACCAGTCCGGGAACCGCGCACGGTACGACGCCCCGCGCCGCGCCCTGTACCTGCCGATCATCCGCAACGCCATGTACGACTGGTTCAGCGCGTTCGACTACGGCGACCCATCCGTTCACCTCGAGCAGCGCCCTTCCAGCGCCACGGCCCTGCAGGCGCTCCAGTTGATGAACAGCCCGATGGTCCTCGCGCAGGCTGACGCGCTGGCGGCAAGGCTCGGCGACGGCACGGTCGACGAACGCATCCACCGCGCGTGGCGGGCCGTCCTGGCCCGTTCCGCCGAGCCGGAGGAACTCGCCGGGGCCCGCTCGTTCCTCGGCACCGGCGACGCTGCTGCCTGGTCGCGCCTCTGCCACGCCCTCTTCTGCACCAACGAGTTCCTCTACCTGGACTGAACATGCGCGACCTCGCCCACTGGCACCAACGTTGGCCGAGCCGCAGGCAGATGCTCCTCGGCGCCGGCATGGGACTGGGCTGGATGGCGATGGCGGACATGCTGCACGCGGCCTCCGCCCCCGTGCGCAGGCGGGAAGAGGACCCCATGGCCCCGAGGCCGCCGCACTTCCGCCCGCGCGCCAAGCGCGTGATCTTCGTGTTCCTGCACGGCGGCCCCTCGCAGGTGGACACCTTCGACCACAAGCCGCTGCTGCAGCGCGACCACGGCAAGCCGCTGCCGTTCCCCAAGCCGCGCGTGACGTTTGCCGAGACCGGCAACCTGATGGGCTCGCCCTTCGCGTGGAAGCAGCACGGCGAGTGCGGCGCGTGGGTGAGCGACTTGTTCCCCAGCGTGGCGCGGCACGTGGACGACCTCTGCATCCTCAAGGGACTGCACGGTTCCAACGACGCGCACGGCGGCGCCCTGCTCAAGGTCCACACGGGCAGCGACACGTTCGTGCGGCCGTCCATCGGCTCGTGGGTCACCTACGGCCTCGGCAGCGAGAACCGCGACCTGCCCGGGTTCGTCACCATCTGCCCGACGTTGGGCCACGGCGGGGTGAACAACTGGAGCTCGGCCTTCCTGCCGCCCGTCTACCAGGGCACCCCGCTCGGCAACGCATCGGTCCCCGCGAAGCAGGCTGGCATCCAGCACCTCTCGAACCCGCGCATGGACCGCGGCACCCAGCGCGAGGCACTCGACTTCGTGCAGGGGCTCAACCGGCAGCACCTCGGCCGCAGCGACCACGACGACGTGCTCGACGCACGCATCCAGAGCCTGGAGCTCGCATACCGGATGCAGATGGCGGCGCCCGAGGTGCTCGAGATCGCCAACGAGTCGGAGGCGACGCGCAGGCTGTACGGCATCGACGACCCCGTGACCGAGAACTTCGGCAGGCAGTGCCTGATGGCGCGCCGCCTCGCGGAAGCAGGCGTGCGGTTCGTGCAGGTGACCCACAGCTACAAGTGGGACCAGCACGGCAACCTGGAGAACGACCACCGCAAGAATGCGCGCGAGGTCGACCTGCCGATCGCCGGCCTGCTTGCCGACCTCAAGTCGCGCGGCATGCTCGAGGACACGCTGGTCTGGTGGGGCGGCGAGTTCGGGCGCACGCCGACGTCCGAGGGCGGCAACGGTCGCGACCACAACCCGCATGGATTCACCCACTGGCTCGCCGGCGGCGGCGTGCGTGCAGGCACCAGCTACGGCGAGACCGACGACTACGGCTACTACGCCGCCCGGGACACCATGCACGTGCACGACCTGCACGCCACCATCCTGCACCTGCTGGGGCTGGACCACGAGCGACTCACCTACCGCCACGCAGGCCGCGACTTCCGGCTGACGGACGTGCACGGCCGCGTCGCGCACCAGGTCCTGGCCTGAGGCAGGGCCTGGCTCAGCGACCGCGTTCGGGCCGCGGCCTGAGCTGCCGCAACCGGTCGCCGAGGCCGAGTTGCTCGAGGACCTCAGACAGGTTGCGCAGCTCTGCGGCGCCGACGAGCCGGTCGGACGCACTGCCTCGCGGCAGCGCGGCAAGCAGGCGCTCCACCGCGGCCTTGGACTCCTCGGTGCGACCGAGCACCAGCAGGGCCCGTGCCTCCACCGCGACCAGTCGAACCCGGTAGCCGGCATCGCTCTCGTTTCGTGCCTCGTCCCCCGCCCGGACCGGCGCGTTGGGCACCGGCCGCCTCGCCACCTCCAGCGCACGATCGGGACTGTTCCCGTACAGCAACGCGGCCGCGAGCCGGAGCCGTGCGCGCATCAGGCAGAGCACGTAGTCCGCGTTGTCGGGGTGGTCTGCAGCCAGCTGGCGCGCGATCTCCTCGCCGCGCTCGATCCGTGCAAGTTCCTCCGCACCGATGGCGACCGGGGGGGCAGCACCGGGACCGCCCCCCACGCGGCGCGGCGGCGAGGTCAGCATCTCCGCCAGCTCGAACCGGAACGCATCGACGTCCGGGTGGCGAGCCACCAGGTCCTCCATCAGGGCAAGCGCCCGGGTCAGTCGCTTGGAGGAGTCCGAACCGGCCCTCGCGCCCTCGGCACGGTCCATGGCGAGCAGGCACCGCGCCTCGAGGAGCTGGAACTCCACCTCGGCAGGCGCCTCCTTGCGCAGTTCCTCCACCAGCTGTGCGCACTCGGCAAGGCTGCGGCGTGCCTCCGCCCGCGCGGCCGAGGGCAGTTGTCCGGCACCGGGCGATGCAGTCGGTGGCCCTTGCGGCCCGCCGCCGGGACGTCCGCCGCGCTGGGACTCCGGTCGCCAGGTGAGCGAGCTCGCGAGCAGCAGGTGGGCCCGGGCCAGCGTGAAGCGTGCCGCGCGGCCGTGGTCCGCTGCGTCCCCCGCCAGCATCTGGATCGCGGCGCGGCACCGCGCGGTGGCTGCAGGCCCACGGTCCTTGCGCAACTCCACCTGGGCCAGTTCGAGGTGCACCGAGGCGATGTCGACCGTGACGTCGCGGATGGTGACCTCGCGGTAGAGGGCAAGCGACCGCTCGCATGCTGCAGCCGCCTCGTCGAGACGACCGAGGCGGGCCAGGATGGCCGCAACCCGCCGGTTGGCGCGGGCGGTCTGCTCCCGCAACGACTCGCTGTCCGCGTTGCGTGCGGAGAACTGGTCGTAGAAGGAGAGCAACTGCTCCAGCATGGCCACGTCGCGTGCGCTCAGGGCGCTGCGCACGACGGCTGCGTCCTCGCCGGTCTGGAGGTCCTCGTCGATCGCCTCGAACGGGTCCGGACCGCTGATGGAGTCGAAGAGTTCCTCGAACGCGCTGAGTGCCAGCCCGAGGTTTGCGTTGGCCCGGTCCGACTCGATCCGTGCGGTCCTCGCGTTCTCGACCGCCCGTGCGCGCGACTGCTCGGTCTCGAGGTAGGAGGTCCAGCCCACCACGGTGGCGAGCAGCAATGCCACCACGGCGAGTCCTGTCGCCCCGGCAAGCGCGCGGTTGCGGCCGCACCAGCGCCAGAGTTCCTGCACCGCACTGAGCGGACGGGCATGGATCGGCTCGCCGGCAAGGAACCTGCGCAGGTCGTCGGCAAGCGCTGCAGCCGTCGGGTAGCGGTCCGCGGGCGCGAGTGCCATCGCCTTGGCCGCCACCACTGCGAGGTCGCGCGGCACCCCGGGCACCACCGCGTCGAGAGCCTGGGCCGAGCCCTCCCGGATGCGGGCCATCAGTTCCGCACGGCTGTTGCCGCGGAACGGCGGGTCGAGCGCCACGAGTTCGTGCAGCGCCACGCCCAGTGCGTACACCTCGCTCCGGACGTCGTAGTGGCCCGCGAACTGCTCGGGGGCCATGTACTGCGGCGTGCCCAGCACGTCTCCGGACAGGGTGAGCGTGTCCTCGGCCAGCGCCTTGGCCAGGCCGAAGTCGGTGACCCAGACGTGGTCGCCGTGCTCCAGCAGCAGGTTGGAGGGCTTCACGTCGCGGTGCAGCACGCCGTCCTCGTGGGCGGAGTGCAGTGCCTCCGCAGCCTGTGCGACGGCATGGGCGGCAAACCGGGCCCGCGCCGACGGGGTCATGGCCCCCGGGCCGGCCTCGCGCTGCGCCGAGACCCAGTGGTCGAGGCCGTGGCCGTCGATGAACTGCATCGCGAAGTAGTGGATGCCCTCGTGCTCGCCGCTGCCGAACACCGGCACGATGTTGGTGTGGTGCAGGCGCGACGCCGCACGGGCCTCGCGCCGGAACCGTTCGAGCTTGCGGCCGGATCCGCCGGTCGCCTGCGGCAGGACCTTGAGGGCGACCCTGCGCTCCAACGGCTCCTGCACGGCCTCGAACACCACGCCCATCCCGCCCCGCCCGACCTCGCGCACGATGCGGTACTCGCCGAGCCGTTGCAGCGCGGGAACGGCAAGCGGTGCCGTCCCCGTGGTGGAACTGCGGCGCGCCTTGGCCTGCTCCAGCGCGAGGAGCATCGGCAGCACCGCTGCCAGTGCCTCGGCGTGCTGCGGGTGTGCTGCACAGAAGGCCGCGACATCGGCCGAACCACCTTGCCGCACCCCGGCCAGGAAGTCCTGCGCCAGGGCGTCGACGGGGTCCAGCCCGTCCCCACCCGTGCTCACGCGTCGTCCCCCAGCAGGCCACGCAGCCGCGTGAGTGCGCGCACGTAGCGGTTGCTCGCAGCGTTCTCCTGGATGCCGAGCACCTCGGCAGCCTCCTTGTTGGACAGTTCCTCGAAGTGCCGCAGGACCAGCACCTCGCGGTCGATGGCATCCATCTGCTCCAGCGCGGCCTCGACCTTCTCCACCAGGTCGGCGCGCGCTGCCGCCTGGCTCGGGGAGGTCATGCTGGCCACGAACATGCCGCTCCACGCGCCCGACTGCGCAGGCACGACCTCGCGACCGGCCGCGCGACGGGCAGCACCCACGTGGTGGCGGAACAGGTCGACGAGCACCTGCTGCGCGATCATGCGGAGCCAGAGCAGCACCGAGCCACGTTCCGGGCTCCAGGTGCCCATGCGCTGGGCAGCGGCCAGGTAGACCTCCTGCAGCACGTCATCCGGGTCGAGCCGGCCGGCGAGCCGTGGGTCGAGCCGCACCTCCACCATGCGCCGCAACCGCGGACGGTGGATCTCGAAGACGGGCGCCAGTGCCTGCACGTCGCCGGAGGCGAGCCGTGCGAGCAGTTCGGCCTCGAGGTCGGTGGGTTCGGTCACGCGAGCCCCACCATACGCGGAAACACTGGGTACTCCCACGGGACGAACGTGGGACGGCAGCGCGCGGTCACCGCGGCACCCGCCGCTGCTCGAACATCCATGCGACTGCGCCCTCCGGGCCGTAGGCCTGGCGCCAGCTGTCGTGCCCCACGCCCGGCAGTTCCGTGTGACGGACGGGCAGGCCTGCAGCCTGCATGGCCTCGGCCATCTGGCGCGAGCGCGCAGGCGGCACGGTGGTGTCCTTGGCGCCGTGCCAGATCCAGGTGGGCAGCCCGCCCAGCAGCCCCACGGCAGCCGGGTCGCCGCCGCCGCAGACGGGGACGAGGGCGGCAAACCGACCGGGCATGCGCATCGCGAGGTCGAAGGCGCCGTACCCACCCATCGACAGGCCGGTGAGGTAGACCCGGTCCGGGTCGACCGGGAACTCCTGCACCACGCGGTCGAGGGCGGCGACCACCGCCCGCAGGGCGCGCGAGGGCTCGTCCGGCCGCACCGCGGACTCCACCCCGCCCCACGGCACGTCCACCCACTTCTCGTCGGCAGGGCACTGCACTGCGAGCAGGTAGCAGGGAAAGCGCGAGCGCATGGGCTCGCCTGCCATGGTGAGCGGCAGCCAGGTGAGCTGGCGTGTGTTGTCCGCGCCGCGCTCCCCGGCGCCGTGGAGGAAGACGACCAGCGGCAGCCGCGCCTCGTCCCGTCGGGCCGGCAGCAACAGCTGCCACGGGTAGGAGACGCCGTCGACCTCGGATGCGGAACCATGGAACACGGTGCGTTCTCCCGTTGCCGAAGGTGCCGCACACGACCCACCGAGCCAGCACAGCAGGGAGAGCAGGACCACGTGTGCGCGCATCGGCGCATTGTGCACGCATTGGTCGTTGAAGCCACACCACTGCGGGTCGCGCTTGGTTCCACGCCCCCACGCGGGTAAGGAGACCCCGTGCTGGTCTTCCTCCTGCTCTACGTGGCCGTCCAGATGGGCATCGGCGTGATCGTGTCGCGCCGGGTCCGCACGGAAGACGACTACCTGGTGGCCGGGCGCAGCCTCGGGCCTGCGCTGGTCACGTGCAGCCTCTTCGCCACCTGGTTCGGTGCAGAGAGCTGTCTCGGTGCCGCGGGCACCGTGTACGACGAGGGCATCAGCCATGTCTCGGCGGAGCCGTTTGCCTACGGACTCTGCCTCGTGGTGCTCGGCCTGTTCTACGCCGCGCGGTTCTGGCGCACGGGGATCACCACGCTCGCCGACCTGTTCCGCACACGGTACGGCACGGGCATCGAGACCCTGGCTGCGGTGGTGCTGATCCCCACCTCGGTGCTCTGGGCGGCAGCGCAGGTGCGCGCCTTCGGCCACGTGCTGCACACGAATGGGGACGGCTGGGTATCCGTCGAGGCGGGCATCGTCGTCGCCACCGTGGTTGCCATCGTCTACACCGGCGCGGGCGGGCTGCTGGCAGACGTGATCACGGACGTGGTGCAGGGCGGCGCACTCGTGCTCGGGCTGCTCGTGTTGCTCTGGGGTGCAGTCGAGCACGTGGGCGGCATCGAGCGCGCAGCCGAGGTGATCGCCGCGCGCCCGGACCTCGGCGTCTCCACGGCCGGCTTCTGGCACACGGTCGAGGCATGGATGCTGCCCATCGCCGGTTCCGTCGTCGCGCAGGAGGCCGTGGCCCGCTCCCTCGCAGCGCGCAGCCCGGAGATCGCGCGGCGGGGTGCCGTGGCCGGCGGCCTGCTCTACGTCGTCGTGGGGATGATCCCGGTCACGCTCGGTCTCATGGGCCATGCACTGGTGCCCGAGCTCAAGGAGGGCGACAGCGAGCAACTGCTGCCCACCCTCGCCGCCAAGTACCTGCCGACAGCCCTCAACGTCGTGTTCGCAGGCGCGCTCGTGTCCGCGATCCTCTCGACGGTGGACAGCTGCCTGCTGGTGGCCTCGTCGCTGTTCTCGCGCAACATCGTGTTGCGTGGCGGCCGCGCCGCGACCGACGCGAAGCGACTGTGGATGGCGCGCTGCGGCGTGATGGGTGCCGGCGTGTGCTCCTGCCTGCTCGCGCTCGAGTTCGAGAGCGTTGCGGACCTCGTGGAGCAGGCCTCGGGTTTCGGCAGCGCAGGCATCTTCGTGATTGCCACCATGGGGTTGTTCACCCGCATGGGCGGCAGGATCGCTGCGCTCGGCGCGATCGTGCTGGGTCTGCTCTCGTGGGTGGCCGGGCGGTACGTCTGGCCGTGGCCGGAGACCGGCGAACCTCAGGGACTCGCCGTGGAGCACCCGTACCTGCTGTCCTTCGGTTGCGCCTGGGCCGGGTACGCGCTCGGCATGGTGCTGGAACGGCTGCGTCCCCGCAGCCCTGCTGCGGCAAACCCCAAGCCATGAGTTCGATGCGCCTCCACGCCTGCCTGGTCCCCCTGCTTGCCGTTGCCTCACTCCACGCGCAGGCCGACCGGTACGAACTCGGGTTGCGGCTGCGCGGCTACGAGCGGCAGTTGGCAAGGGTGGAGGACCCTGCCCTGCGCAGTGCGAGCTACGACCAGCTCAACCGGGCCGTGCAGGCGTTCTTCTCCATGAACCCGCGTGCCGTCGCCGTGGCCATCGACGCGGCGCGCGCGGCACTCGAACCCGCTCCCGCCGACACGGACACTCGCTGGGCGCGCAGCCTCCAGCTGGTGTGCAGCGCGCGCCTCGTCGATGCGTCGGTTGGCAGCGTGCCGGTCACCATGGGTGCAGTCTGGCCGTCGGATGACCCTGTCCCGCAGGGAGCGAAAGTCGTGGTCCACGTGGGCCCGGCGCGGGAGCAGCGATTCTCGCTCGAGGCCCTGCCTCTCGAGGCCCCCCTCGACCTCACGGACAACGTCCCCGGCGACCACGAGGTCACCTGGACCGTGCAGGTCGGCGACCGCGTGCTGGAGCGCCGCACGCAAGGGCTGTCCGTGGTCAAGGACCTCGTCGCGCGCACGGCAAGGCTCGAGGCCGCTGCCGGAGAGGCTCCGCCCGACTCGCTCGAGGGACGCACGCTGCGCCTGCACCTTCGCATGCTCGCGGACATGCAGCGCAGCCGCGGCGAGGAGACCATCCTGCCGGGTGCATGGCTGCTCACCGAGGCCGAGCGCCTTGCGGCTGCCGTGGCCGCGAGCACGCCCGCATTCGCCGACGCACCCGGCGGCCAGCGCTGGCTCGACGTGCCCAACGGCAAGTCGGGGACCGTGGTGCGCATGTTCGCGCCCGAGGGCGTGCCCGCGGGCGAGCGCCGTCCGGTCGTGCTGGCCCTGCACGGTGCCGGCGGCAGCGAGAACCTGTTCTTCGACGGCTACGGCGACGGTGAGGTGGTGGACCAGTGCAAGGCGCGCGGCTGGTTCTGCATCGCCCCGCGCGGCCAGGGATTCATGGGCGGCGCCGACCTGCCGACCCTCGTCGACACGCTGGCGCAGTCCTGGCCCATCGACCCGTCCCGCGTGGTCATGGTCGGCCACTCCATGGGCGCTGCAGCTGCCGTTGCAGCCGCCGTGAAGTCCCCGAACCGCTACCGCGCCGTGGCACCACTCGGTGGCGGCGGCACGGCGCGCGGCACGGGCCTCGGGCAACTGCCCTTCCTCGTCGGCGTGGGCACCCGCGACTTCGCCCTGCAGGGAGCACGCAGCCTGAACGCACGCCTCGAGGCCC
Source organism: Planctomycetota bacterium (assembly GCA_041178545.1). Classification (GTDB taxonomy): domain Bacteria; phylum Planctomycetota; class UBA1135; order UBA1135; family UBA2386; genus JBEATZ01. Next base: position 6,088 of record JBEGVB010000015.1, on the reverse strand, counting down.
TGGGCGCACCCACCACCCTGCGTGAGTACCCCGACGTCGAGCACCTCGCGATCGTGCAGATCGCGCTGCCCGACGTGTTCGCCTTCTTCGACCGCTCGCTCGCGGCACCGCCCAAGGACCGGTGAGCGCCACCTTCCGGGCGAAGGTCCTTCCCACCCACCGTCGGGACGGCAGACTTCCCATCCGGATGTCCCACCGCGCACTCCGCACGCTCCCGTGCCTGTTCCTGCTGGCCGCGCCCGCACTGGCGCAAGGGTTGGCATGGGACGTCCCGCACCGCGGCGCGATCGTCTTCCAGCGGCCGGTGGACGACTTCCAGCTGCGGCCGGCAGTGAGCCAGCTGCGCATCGACTGGGCGGTGAAGGGCTGCGAGGAAGGTGGCCACGCGTGGCGCCACCAGGCCTACCCGGGTGGCAAGGCACCTGCGGACTTCGGCAGCACGGCGCTCGACGACGCAGCATGGCCCACGGGCAAGGGACTGTTCGGCACGGAGGTCGGAACGTCCGCCGAGTGCCGCACCGCATGGAACGGCCAGGAACTCGTCGTGCGCGCCAAGGTCGACCTCGGGCGCAGGAAGCCGCGCATGGTGGTGTTCCGCGTGCACCACGACGACGGCATCCGCATCGTCTGGAACGGCAAGGAAGTCGTGGCCAACGACGGGTACGGACGCTCGCGCCTCTACGTGGTGAGCGGGCCGGCACTGGACGCGTGGCAGGCAGGCGAGAACCTGCTGGCGGTGAAGTGCGTGGACGTGGGCGGCGCGCGCTACCTCGACGTCGCGATGGGGCTCGTGCAGACCCTGCCGCCCGGCGTGAAGAACGCCGACCAGTTGCTGGCCGCGATGCGCAACGAACAGGAGCGCATGAACGGCCTCGCCAACGACCTCGTCTGGCGGCTGCGGCCTCCCCCCATGCTGCTGCAGGGCGAGCTCGCGGCCAGCCAGGACCGCGTCCAGCTCCCGCCCGCCGACATCCGCGAGCTGGCATGGCACACCGCCATGGACACGAGTGCAGGTGCGCTGGGCGGCGCGATGAACGTCGACATCGAGCGCATCCACCGCTTCGGCGACCTGGTGGTGAAGGGCAAGGCCGAGGCCGTGGGCGCGGACGGGTGGCAGGAACTCGACCTCACGGTGCGCAACCTTCCCGAACTGCTGTTCCGCGCCGACGGCAAGCGCTGGGTCGAGATGCACGTGAAGCCGCACGTGAACAGCGGCATCGACGCGAAGCTGCGCATCCGACGCCGCATGGAGCTGCGCGACGGCCGGGCCCGGGTGGCGGAGTTCCGTGGCGAACTCACGGGCACCGTGCTGCGCGGCAAGGATTTCAAGGAACCGGTGGCGGTCCTGCGCCACGTGACCGAGTGGAAGCTCGACCGCGTGCACGAGAACCAGGACGCAGCCTTCCGTGCAGCGGTGCAGGAGGCGCTCAAGAAGGGCACGACCTGGCTGCGCGGCCAGCTCGCCAACGTGGGCAGCAACGAGCTGCGCCGCGAGGGCGACGATGCGGACCGCACCTACCACTCGGGAAGGCTCGCGCTCGGCATCCTCGCCCTCGTGAAGGGCGGCGTGCCGGTGCAGGACGAGGTGGTGCAGAAGGCGCTTGCCGAGCTGCGCGGACGCCGCCTCATCGACACCTACTCGCTCGGCAACGCACTGATGGCGCTGGAGGGCATCAACGCCCCCGCCAACGAGTTCGGGGACCTCAAGGCAGGTGCCATCGACCGTCCGCGCAAGCGCACCGTGCCGCCTGCGGACCTGGATCTGATGCGGAAGTGGACCGCACAGCTGATGCAGAACATCGACACCAGCGTCGACCCTGCCTACCTGCTGCGCTTCAACTACCTCGCCGGCGACCGCTACGACCACTCGGTCAACCAGTACGGCTTGCTGGGCCTGTACTCCGCGCACCTGTGCGGCGTCGAGGTGCAGCCGCAGGTCTGGGAGGCGGCGGCCAACCACCTCATCAGCGCGCAGATCGCCCCCGTCGGCAGGATGGACCTCGACCTGCTCGACTACCGCACCTGGACGCGCATCCAGTCGGACCCGGAGGCCCGCCGCACGGTGGTGCGCCTGCCGGTGAAGCCGGCGGGCTGGCACTACTACGGCCCCAAGTCCAACGGCGAGCGTTCCGTCGCCTACGGGTCGATGACCGCGGCGGGCATCACCGGCCTCGCCATCTGCCAGGCAGGCCTGCTGGAGCACCCGCAACTCAAGCGTCCCAAGCTCCAGGGCGACGCGACCACCGCGCGCAACGCAGGGCTGGCGTGGATGGCGCAGAACCTGCAGGTGCGCTACCACCCCGGCGACCCCGGCCACCGCTTCCGCTGGTTCTACTACTACCTGTACGGCCTCGAGCGCGCGGCCCTGCTGTCCGGCATCGCGATCCTGCAGGACCGCGACTGGTACTTCGAGGGTGCCATGATGCTCGTCCTCAGCCAGCTCGGCGGCGGCAACTGGCCCGACGAGGCCGGCCAGGCGGAGGACATCGAGTGGGCCGCCATGGCGATCCTGTTCCTCAAGCAGAGCTCCCTCCCGGTGCTCACGGGCCAATGAGACCCCACGCGCCCCTCCCCCTGCTCTTGCTCTGTGCCGCATGCGCAGCGCCCCCTGCCGCCGCACCGTGGACCGACTGCTTCGACGGCAGGAGCCTGGCCTCGTGGGAGGTCACCGACTTCGGCGGGCAGGGCCCGGTGGCCGTGCAGGGCGGGTCCCTGGAGCTGGGGTTCGGCAGCCCGCTCACGGGGGTCACCTTCACCGGCACGCCGCCTGCAGGCAGCTACGAGTTGGAGGTCTGCGCGGCGCGGCTCGAGGGCCGCGACTTCTTCTGCGGGCTCACCTTCCCAGTCCGCGACGGCCACCTGACGCTGGTGCTCGGTGGCTGGGGCGGATCGCTGGTGGGACTCTCCAGCCTCGACGGCAAGGACGCTGCGCGCAACGAGACGCGGACCAGCCATGCGTTTGAACAGGGCCGCACCTACACGGTCCTCCTGCGGGTCACCCCGGAGCGGGTCACCGTCGACCTCGACGGCACCCGCAAGGTCGATGCCGACCTGCGCGGCCGCGAGCTCGGCCTGCGCCCCGAGGTGCTGTTGTCGCGTCCCCTGGGCATCGCCAGCTTCACCACCCGCGCCGCGATCCACTCCGTGCGCTGGCGCCCGCTCGGAACCGCCGATGCATCCGGCAGTTCCCACGACCGAACACGTTGAGTCTTTGACACAACCGGGGCCTCCCCGGTCCGCCCCCAGGAGCTACACTCCCGCCGCGGACCAACGCTCTTTTGTCTGCCATCTTCCCCGCTTCCCGTTCGGAACTCACCACCAAGGGACCCATGCAGAAGCTTTCTCGACTGGCACTCCTTGCACTCGCCAGCACCGCCGTTGCCCAGAGCAACGCGGTCGCCGGCATGGACGGCTGGCTCACCAACATCCAGAGCCTCACCTACTACGGCCGCCGCGGCTCCGCCCACCCGAACGGGGAGATCGGCATGGCCTTCGCCAACACCATGTGCAACCCGGGCTCCGTCGAGATCCCGTGGTTCGCCGCGATGCAGGAGGACCACCCGAAGTTCTCCTTCATCATGACGCGCGAGACGAACGGCCGGATGGTGCAGATCAACGACTGGCGCTCGTACCTCAAGCACGCCTTCACCTCGGTGAACGTGAACGGCGCCTGCGGCACCTGTGCCGGCTCCTCGGCTGGCGGCTCCAAGATGGGCCTCAACTGCTCGGACACCTACGGCGCCTCCAACAACGGCGACCGCTACTGGCTCGGCCCGCCCGAGGAAGTCGACCCCTTCCTCGGCACCTGGGAGTCCACCGGCTCCTGGTTCGACCTCGCCGGCAACCCTGCCAACCCTTCCGACGGCGTGCGCACGCTGACCTCCACGATCGTGAGCTCGTGGGGTGACTCGGTGCGCAACCGCCTGACGGTCAAGGAGCAGGACTTCCTGGTCCCCAACTCCAAGTTCTTCTACGGCATCCAGCTCATCCACCAGGGCGAGCCGATGGCCAACCGCGCCAACAACATTGCCTCGCGCGGCTTCGTGCCGACGTGGAACGGCACGACCTGGAGCTTCAGCACCACCGGTCAGGTTGGCTTCACCCAGAACACGGTGCTCTCGCACTGGACCGGCGCCTCGGTGAGCAGCGCGTACAACGGCTCGGGCACCACCTCGTCGACGATCTACGACGGCAAGTTCTACGTTGCCGTCAAGGTCACCGGCCCGGTGAACGGCAAGTGGCACTACGAGTACGCAGTGCAGAACTACGACAACATGCGCGGCGCGGTGATCTTCGCCCTGCCCGTGTGCGACTCGGCCCAGGTCACCAACCTCGGGTTCCGCGACCTCGACAGCGACGCCCTCAACGACTGGACCGTCCAGCGCGCCAACGGCGAGCTGCGCTTCCTCGCGGGCGCCAACAACAAGCTGCGCTGGAACAACATCTTCAACTTCTGGTTCGACTCGGACGCGGCCCCGGTCAGCGGCCAGGTCGTGCTGCACGAGGACCTGCTTGCCCAGCCTGCCGTGGGCCAGCCCGCGCTGGCACCGCTGCCAGCCGGCTTCGAGACCGTGCGCGTCAACTCGTCGGTGCCGGGCTTCGTGCCGGTGGTCGACCTGGGCGCCGGCTGCGGCACCAACGCGCCGTCGCTGTACGCCACCAGCATGCCGAGTGTCGGCAACACGGGCTTCAACCTGCAGGTGAGCGCCACCCCGAACGCCAACCTGTTCGCGTTCTACGCGTTCGGGACCGGCTCGACCCAGGTGGGCCCGAACTGCTTCCAGTACCTCGACAGTGCCACGTCCGGCACCTACGGCTTCATGCAGGCCGATGCCGCAGGTCTGGCCAACATCCCGCTGCCGATCCCGGCAACGGTCACGCCCTTCGACCTGAGCTGGCAGGCCGTCCAGCTGGTGCCCGGCGCGGGCGCCGTGCTCGGCGACTTCAACCTCAGCAACGGTGTGAAGGTGCGCGTGGGCGCGACCAGCGGCTGCAACTGAGCCGCCTCGATCCCTGACGCAGGCTGCGGCCGGCTCCGGATCCTCCGGGGCCGGCCGCAGTCGTTGGTGCCGAGGAGATCGATCCCCTCAGATCCAGAGCGCCCTCAGATCCAGAGAGCACTGAGCCACAGCGGACCGAAGCAGGCGGGACCAAGACTGAGCCCGCAGAGCCCCCAGCCGCAGCGCAGCATCCCGCGCAGTGCCCTGTTCCAGCCCAGCAGGCACAGGGCCGGCAGCAGCACCAGCAGCGCGCCCACCGCAGCCCGAAACGCCAGCCAGACCGCGTCGAGTGTTTGTGTGCCGCCACCGCCTGTCCGCGCCCACAGCATGAGCAGCAGGGGCCAAAGCAGCATCATCGAGAACGCGACCACCGAGACCACGGTCGAGAGCCCCGTGGCCACCATGGCCACGCCGCGCGGCAGCCCGCGCGCCTCGTCGCTGCCGGGTCGAGGCGTTGGGAACAGCCAGCGGACCACCGGCACAGCAACGGCCGCGGCGAGCACGAGCAGGGCCAGCAGGTAGGACCAGAATCGTCCGTGCGGCACGATCCAGTCGTTGGCGGCCGGTGACCCGAGGAACGCGAGCGCGAGGATTGCGAGCAGGCCGCTCCACGTGGGCAGGATGCGCAGCACGCGCTGCATTGTGCCCGCGGAATCCGAACGGTCGAGGGGCGGTTCTGCTTGAGGGCGTGGGCACGCGTTCCATACTGGGCGCGCCATGGCTGCCTCTCGACCCGACCCTGCCGTGCCGCAGGAGCCCATCGACCGACTGCTCGCCCCCGTCGAGCGGTTCCTGCACGTCGAGGCGGCATCGGGCATCGTGCTGCTGCTCGCCACCGTCGCAGCACTCGCGCTCGCCAACTCCCCTTGGGCCGATGCGTTCCTCGGACTCTGGAAGACGCAAGTAGGCTTCCAGGTCGGCGAGTTCCGCATGGTCCACTCGCTCAAGCACTGGATCAACGACGGCCTGATGGCCGTGTTCTTCTTCGTGGTCGGGCTCGAGGTGAAACGCGAGGTGGTGCTCGGCGAGTTGCGCGAGCTGCGGGCGGCCGTGCTGCCCTTCTTCATGGCCGCGGGCGGCATGGTGGT
>JBEGVB010000014.1:0-56614 GCA_041178545.1 Planctomycetota bacterium | reverse complement strand
GCCCGCGCCTTCGTGTGCAGCCTCGCTGCCCTGCATGCACTCCCCGTGCCGGCCGTTTTGCGTTCGCTGGGTGCGCTGGAACATCCCGACCACGGCATCGACGCCGACCTCGAACGCCTTCTCGGTGCCGGCACCGTCGAGCTCTCAGGTCTTGCAGCGCGTCCCGACAGCGTGCCTGCGCTCGCAGTGGCGGCAGCCGCCAGGGTCGGCGTGACGCGCATGCCGCACCTTGCCGCGTTGCGCACCAAGGAGTCGGACCGGCTCGCCCAGCTCGAGCAGGGACTCCGTGCCTGTGGCGCCCGGTGCTCGGTGGTGGGGAACGGTCTGGTGGTGGAGGGGCCACCCAGGTCCCCCGCCGGGCCGGTGCACGTCGACTGTGCGCCCGACCACCGCATCGTCATGGCCCTGGCGCTGCTGGGAACCGTGCTGCCGCACGGCATCCGGTTGCCCCACGCGGACTGCGTGGCGAAGAGCTGGCCGTCGTTCTGGGCCTGGCTCGGGCGCGTGGCCCACGTCGCACGCGAGCCGGGCTGACTCGACCGTGCCTCAGCGGACGGCGGGCGGGTCCGGCGGCTTCTCGCGGACCGCGAAGAAGAAGTTCAGCTCGGTGTTGGTGCGGTTCTCGACCACGTCGTCCATCACCACCAGCGTCTTGTAGTCGCGGTTCACCGCGCCACGCCAGGTCTCCGAGGTGCCGCTCACGGTGAAGGTGAGGAGTCCGTCCTCTGCCACCACGAACGTGCCGGTGTACTGGAACTCGATGCCTCGGCTGCCCACCATCGTGAACGCAAAGTTGCCGGTGTTGCTCAGTTCCAGCGTGCCCACGGCGCCGTCGGCACCCGGGTTCGACGGGTTGACGAAGGTCGTGTACGCACCCACGTAGTAGTCGCCTGCGACGTCGTTGAGCGTGGCCACGGTCGTCGGCACGTCGAACTTGCGCATCATCATCAGCATCCCGGCCTCGCCGTCGGTCTCGTCGCGGTCGACGGCCATCACGATGTCCTTGCCGACCGCGGCCTGGAACACACGCGACTCGGTGCCCTGCGACGACCAGCTGTCCGTGTAGCGCAGGGTGAGGTTGGCCTTGCCGTTGGTGAGCAGGCCGAGGGTGCCGCCCAGTGTCACGGTGCGGCCGCTGGACTCGGAGCCAGTGCCGCTCACGTTGTCGTTGCTGCCGTTGGGCTCGACCACCGAGACGGCGCCGTGGAGGTTGAGGCCGACGTTGTTGGGGGACGACACCGCACCGGTGCCCGCGAACACCACGTGGCTCGAGAACAGGTGCCACGGGCCGGTGATGTCGGCGTTGGCGACGGTCGTGTCGATCTGGGTGCCGTAGAGCATGCCCAGGGCCTGCGAGTTCGACAGCGAGCTCCGGTCGGTGACGAAGTGGTCCGCGTTCTCGGTGCGGGTCAGCTCGTAGGCGCCGTCCCAGTACACGGCAGGCGCACCGCCGCCGCCCGGGTACACGATGCGCAACCTGCCGTCCTCGTAGAGCAGGTAGGTCTGTGGCGACCCTTCGCCCGAGGAGGTCTCGAAGGTGTAGGTGCCGTCGTCGCGGAAGTTGATCTCGAGGCTGTCCGGGTACACCACGCTGGGACTGATCGGGAACGACCCGAAGCCCGGCAGGGCGCGGAAGCTGAAGTAGTTGAAGCTCGACGAGACGAGGACCTCGCTGTCGGGCGTGCTCTCCTCGCCACCGTCTGCGCAGGAGGCGAGGAACCCGAGGACGAGGAGGCCGCAAGGACGGGTGCGCATGAGGCCCGCATCCTATGCGGTGTCCGGGCGGATGCCATGTCGTTTGGCCCGGGCGGGCGTGCAGCTATGGTGGCGTTGCCATGCAGCGTCCGCACCAGTTCGAGTCCATGTGCCCTTGGGTCGTGCTCGTGGCCGTGTGTGCATCCTGCGCAGGCCCCGGGTCCTTCGGTGGTCCACTGCCGGTGCGCAACCAGCACCCGGCGCAGTTGCAGGTCATGCAGATGCTGCCAGCAGGTGCGGCGACGCTGCCCGCAGGCGGGACGCTTGCGCGCGTGGGCACCAGCTGGACCAGCATGTTCCTCGGCTACGACGACGGTGCCGGGAACTCGTTCCTCATGGACGGCGAGATCCTCGAGGTGCGGCCCGAGGCGCGCATCGGGTTGTCCGAGGGTCTGCAGCTCGGTGTCGAGGTGCCGGTGGCGCACACGAGCGGCGGTGTGATGGACTCGTTCCTGATCGACTGGCACGACTTCTGGGGCATGCCGGACCAAGACCGCGACAGTTCGCCGCGCGACGCCTGGGACGTGTACGCCACGCGCGGCGGCACGGAGGTCTACCGGATGGACGCCGAGCCGCTGGAGCTGATGGATGTGCCGTGGACGCTGACCCTCGGACTGGTCGACCCGGCACAGGGCGGTTTCGGTCTGGCCGTGCGCGGCGGCGTCGAGTTGCCCACGGGCGACGTGGACCGCGGGTTCGGCAGCGGCAGCCTCGACGCCAGCGCCGGCGTGCTGCTGGAGCAGCGCTTCGACTGCGTGAGGGTCCACGGCTGGACCCAGTACACGGCTGCAGGCGTGGACGGCACCACGGGCAACGCGCCCGACGGCGAGGACGTGTTCGAGGACGTGGCCCATGCGGGCCTGGGCGCCGAGTGGATGCTCGCAGGCGGGCTCGCGGCCGTGGGGCAGGTCACGTGGGAGACGTCGACCCTGCGGGACCTCGGCTTCGAGCGGGTGGCGCGCGACCAGGTGCTGCTGTGGGTCGGCGGCAGGTTCTGGCTCGGCAGCGGCTGGCAAGCGGAGGCTGCGTTCTGCGAGGACCTGAACGGGTACGTGTCGCCGGACTTCTCGGTCTATGCGGGCGTGGTCTGGACGCCGGGCAGGAAGGCCGCGCCGTGAGGGTCGGCAGGTCGGTGGGGAGCCGCGAGACCTTGTTCCAAGCGGTGCTCAGGAGCAGGGTTGCGACTCCCCCAGCTTGCTTTACATAACAAACCTTATCGGAAGTTCGACCCCGGGTGCCCGGGACGGTCTCAGGGGCCCCGGCTGCCCTTGGGTCGCCCGGCTGCCGGCCGTCCAGGCTCCTTGCCGCCCTGCTCGCCCGGTCCAGTGACCGGCGCTCCCGACACGGCAGGCAACGTCGCCTTCTTCAGGAACAGCACGGCAAAGCACGTGGCGTCGAACAGGCCGCCGTTCTGCACCTCGATGCGGAACGAGCCGTTCCGCTGCTGGTGCTCCAGCAACGCCATGGCACCCTCGAAGTACCAGTCCCTGCCCTGCAGACGCGCCACGCCGGCCAGCTCGCAGGCCCGTTCGAGCCCGTACATGTAGTAGTAGAAGTTCCGGTGGTTCCTGCCCACGAACCCCGGTGCGTAGCGGACGCTGAACTCGGTGGCGAGCCAGGCGAACCCGTCGCGCATCCCCGCATCGATCTCCGGCAGGACGTCGGCCTTGCCCTGGTTGGTCGCCAGGAGGCCTGCCCGGCACAGCGCGAGACCGCCGATGCCGGCAGCCGTCATGGCCCCGTAGGTCGGTTCCACCGGCTCACGGTAGGCCCAGCCCCGTGGCTCGGTCTTCCACGGGCTGCTGACGGTGCGGTTCGCGTCCGGGGCCGCTGCAGCCTGCCGGTGGTCCGTGAGCACCAGCGGCACGGTGCGCCCGTCAGCCCGCTCCTGCTGCTCCAGCAGCGCCTCGGCCGCAGCACGCCACCAGCCAGGAGGCACCGCGAGCCCGCACAGGTGCGCCGACCAGAGCCCCAGCAGTCCGTACTGGTTGACGCTGATGTCGAACCGCGGCCCGGCCGTGTAGTTGAAGCGGACGCGGTACCCTGCGTCGACGCGGGTGTCGAGGTTGGTCATCAGCGTGGCGAGCCATTCCTGGGCAAGCGCCTTGTCTGCCTCCGGCAGCACGCGTGTCCGCGGGGCTGCGATCTGGCCGCTGAGCAGCTGGTCGCGCTCGTTGGGCGGCGCGTAGCGGGCCTCCATGGCCATGAGGGCCACGCCGAGCGAGTAGGTGTCGACCAGCTTGCGCCGTGCCAGTTCCCCGAACCCGGCGACGATGGCTGGGTCGCTGGCCGGCACCTCGGCCTTGAGCAGGGTCAACAGTCCGAGGGCGATGCGGCCCGAGCCGTAGCTGCGGTCCTCCTCCTCCTTGTCCTGCATGTTGGGCCGGTCGAACTTGGTGACGTCCTTCCGGATCCAGTCGGCACCGTCGCGGATGGCGCGTGCGACCGCAGAGCGGAACGCTGCATCCTGGTTCTCGCGCACCTGCTCGACCTGCCACGACTCGACGACGCGGATGCGTCGGTGTGCCTTGGGAGCCTCGGTGACGACCAGGTCGAGAGTCGCATCCCAGCGGCTCACGATGCCTCGCCCAGCGTCGTACGTGCGCGCGAGTGTGATCGTCCCTTCGCACGTGCGGCGCACCAGGGGCTTCACGTGCTTGTTCATGCTGCCGCGGTCCTCGCCGGGGAGCGGCTCCACGTCCTTGCTCACGACCTTGAGTGCGAACTGCTGGACCCCTGCACCGTCGGCGACACCCACGGTGCCGCTCACGTGCAGGTCGCCGAACGGGACCATGCGCGGGAAGCGCGCCTTGTAGGTCCGCTTCGCGCCGAGGTCGCAGGCAACTGCGCGCAACACGTCGCGCAGGTCCGCGGGCCGGTCGCCAAGGGCGCGCTGGTCCACGGCCAGCTCGCCCTGGCAGACCATGGCCGGGGGCCACAGCACCGGCAGGTACTCCTCCGGCACCCGGTCCTTGGGCTCTGCCTGCTCGGCGCTGCGCCGGTCGGTGGCGAGGGCGCTGCCCGTCTGCAGCGTGCGCTTGTACGTGACGGCTCCTGCCGCGGGGACCCTCCAGACAGGGTCCTCCTGGCCGTGCAGCAGCGGGGCGCAGCACAACACGAACACGGCAACGCTGCAGGGCAGGCGCATGGTCGCTGTTGTACGCAGCCGCGGCGGGCAGGGAAGTGCTGGCGCTGCTCCCCCGCCGGGTGCTTCGTGCTCAGGCCTTCGCAGAGCGGGCGGCCACCACGCGTTCCATCATCTCCCCCAGCGCGACCTGCAGGCTGGTGAAGCCTGCGTAGTGGATGGTGCGCGCCGGGATGCCTGCCTTGCGTGCGAGCTCGAGCGCGGGCTCGGTGGTCTCGTGACGGTTCCAGTGCAGCAGGACCAGCATGTCGATGCCGCCCCGCAGGTGCTCACCCACCTGGGTGACGACGCGCTGGGGCGAGACGTAGTTGGCCATCAGCCACTCCCCGTCGACGGCCCAGTCGGCACAGAGCTGCTCGAAGCGCGGGTGGTGCCGGCGCTGGCGCTCGTTGCCCCCCACCACCAGGACGCGTGGCCTTCGACCGAGGACCCGCGTGGCCTCCGCGACGCGCCTCCTGCCGCTCTCCTGGTCCGCAGGTTGCGCGTCGTGCATCTCGAGCAGCTTCTCGAGCGCCTCCAGGTCCTCCTTGGTGAGCTCGGGGAAGCGGATCGCAGCCTCCATGAGCAAGCCGTGTGCCTGCTGGAGCGACTCGACCTCCTTGCGCGCACGCAGGCTGCGGGCGATGGCGATCTGCAGCTGCGCACGCTCGAAGTCGCGTCCCTCCATCTCCTCGTAGAGCGCTGCCAGCTCGACCTTGATCTCGAGGTGGTCGAGGGCCTGGCCGACGAAGGACTCGTTCTTGAGCAGTTTCTCGAGCGATTCGAATGCGCCGCGCTGCACGAGCAGGTCGCGGATCTCGCCGAAGGTCGCACGCGCCTGCTCGCGGTCTCCCTGCATGTTGTGTGCGGTCATTGCCACCTGCAGAGCCTCGAGCCGCTGGTCGAGGTCGACGCTGATTGCGAGGATGCGGCGGGTCGCCGCGAGGCAACCTGCGGCCTCGCCCAGCTGCTGGTACTCGAGGGCGACGAAGAGCAGCTGGTCCGGCGAGGTGCCGCGGCCGATGTCGACGGCATCGAGGAACCGGAGCGCGAGCTTGCGGTCGTGTTTCTTCAGGGCCTCGTGCACGTGGTAGAACGACTCGAGGTCGGGCTTCACCGTCTCCAGTGCCTTCTCCATCAGGCGCAGCGCGCGCGGCACCGCGTCGGACTGGTCGAGGCAGAGCAGGGCAGCTGCCTGGAAGAAGCGTGCGCGGTCGATGCGTTGCAGGTCGCGCGCGTCGACGCGGCGGTAGCCGGCGATCGCGTGCTCGAAGAGCTCGGCTGCCCCGGTCATGTCCCCTGCCTCCCAGGCGAGCAGCGACAGCACGAACACCGCGTCGGGCGCAGCGTGTTCCGGGTCGCCCTTCGCGCTGCCGAGCCAACGCATGGCGCGCGGGCGCTCGGGCCGGTTGGTGCGCGGCTCCAGCCGCTCGATGTCGTGGACCCTCAGCTCGGCGAGGGCAGAGAGACTGTCCAGCGCGCTCGCGAGCGTGGGATGGCCCGTGCAGAGGGCGCGTCCCAGTTCGCACTGCTGCAGCACCCCGCTCCAGTCGCTGCCCAGCAACATGCGCCCGGCCAGCGCCTTGTGGTACCTGGCGCGCACGTCCATGGGCAGGCGCCCGAAGGAGGGCATGGCGATCACGTCGGCGAGGATCGATGCAGTCGACTCCTGGTCGTCACCGTCCTCGCGCGACTCCAGCCGCGCGAGCAGGTCGGTCATGGCCGCGTCGACGATGAGGTCGTGCTCGGTCGTGGCGTTGCGCGAGGCAAGGTACTGGATGGCGCGCACCGCGAGCCGCAGGTTGCCGATCCAGAACAGCGTGCGCACCACGATGGGCAGCGCCGCCGGGATCAGGTCGTGGTCGGAGAGCAGGTCCGCGAGCACCTGCGGGTCCTGCAACGCCTCCGCGACCCAGGTGCGTTCACCCTTGCGGTCATGGGCACGGAACTCGCCGAAGAGGTTCCAGCGTTGCAGCCTCGGGTCCGCGTCGGGCTGCGGCAAGCCGATGCCGAGCAGCACGCGGGCGTAGCCGAGCAGGTAGGCGGTGCCGGGCCTGTTGGCCGACAGCCGGTGCAGGTCCAGCAGGCACTGCTGCACGTGCTCCTTGCGGGCCTCGCCCTTCTCGGCGGCGTGCACCTGCGCGAGCAGCAGGCGGTCGAGTGCGGTCTCCCATCCCATGGCAATGCGTCTCCTCCGGCCCTATCGGCATCGAAGGATACGCCACTGCGCCGCAGCGGGCGGGAAAACAGCCGCTGCTGCGCGGCGCTCGCTCAGCCCACCAACTCTTCGGCGTCGGCGGGCAGCACGACCACCATGCCACCGAGGCTTGCGGTGCCGGCCTTGCCGGGGTGCACCGCACCCAGGACGAGGTCGCCGTTGCGGAGCATCGCGCAGGTCGGTGCAGCTGCCTCGACCCACCAGGCATCCCCCCCGTCGAGGCGCAGGCCGAAGCCGCGCGGGTGCAGTTCCTCGACGCGGCCCATCACCGGCCGTCCGGACGAGGCTTCCGTGCTCAGGGCGTGGGACGCTGCCTGCAGCCGGTCGAGTTGGTCGAGCAGGGCACCGCGGCACTCCTCGAGTGCCGTGCTCGCCGCGACCTCGTGGGTCTCGCGCGCCCAAGCCACGAACTGCTCCATGGTTGCGTATGCCGTGCGAACGGCATCGGCACGGTGCCCCGGTGACGCGCCGAGGTAGACGTGCAACAGCACGCGCATCATGTCCTTGCCCGTGACCAGCGCGAGGTCGGTGCGTGGCAGTGCGGCATTGCCTTGCAGCTCGACCCAGAGGCGCAGTGTCTTCGCCTCGGGAGCTTCGGCGAGCCCTTGTTCCCAGAGGTACTCCTCGACCAACGGTTCGAGGTCACCCCACTCACCGCGCTCGCGGCTGTCGAGCTCCACGAACTCCTCCTCGTCGTCGTCCTCGTCCAACTCGGAGGGATCCATCCCGGCCATGCGGCCGATCTCGGCAAACAGTTCCTCCACGTCCCGTTGCCGCGAGAGCCCTTCCTCCAGCTTCTGTGCCAGCTGGGCACCAAGCCCATGTTCCGCCGGTGCAACATCCTCCTGCGGCTCGCCCTCCTCGGTTGCCCGGAGCGCCGCGTGTGCCTGCCAGATCTCGTGCAGCAGTCGGCGGACACGGTCGAGGTCCACGGAAGTCTCGAACGCGAGTTGCTCCAGCATCGGCCCGATGACTCGCCCCGGCCGCTCGACGTCCACCAGCTGCATGCTCAGGTCCGCCGCGCGCACGTCACTGCCCGCGTCCTGCAGCAGGTTCTCGAGGTCCGCCTCGAGGTGCTCGAGGGGCACCGCAGGGGGCTCCGGCGGCACTGCGCGGTCTGCAGTGCCCGCTCCGTCCGTGCCGCCCTGCGGCTCACGTTGGCCGAGGAGCAGCCGCTCCAACTCCTGCTGGGTGAGCCGGCGGTCCAGTGCGAGTCGCTCCAGGTCCCGTTGGAACGCCTTGGCGATTGCCGCACCGGGACGGAAGACCGCAGCACTTGCTGCGAGCCGGTGCGCCCCTGCCCCGGGCAGGAGGCGCCCCACCACCAGGTCGCCCACCTGCAGCGGGCTGCCGTCGACCCGGAGTTCTGTCGTGCGCCCGTCCTGCAGGTCCGTCAGGGTCGCGCGCGCAGGCGCGGTGTGTGCGACCGAGAACACGCCGCACCACGACTCGGCGAGCGCGTCCAGACCCTCCTCCTCGGGCACGGCTTCCACCGGTACCGCGCCCAGCATCTCGCTCTCGCGTTCCAGCAGGAACCACTCGAGGAAACGCGCTTCGGCCGCGGGGTCCGCCCGACCCACGGGCTGCTCCATGCCGAAGAACTCCCGCCGGGCCCGCAGGATCTCCGGGTCGATGCGGTGGGACCGACGGATCCGCTGCAGGAGGGCACTCAGGATCCGGTCGGGGTCTTCGGGCTCGCGGGCAGGCATCCGGGCAAAGGTTGCCGACGGGGACCAAGATTGCAACCTGCCCCGCGCACGGAACGGGTCGGTTCGGCACAATGCCGCCGTGTTGATGCTGGTGTTCCAGGGCACGGAGGGCGCGCAGGTCGCGCCTGCGCCGGTGGGTTTCGACCTCCAGTCGCTGGGCTGGGTCGACCTCACTGCGTTCGGCGTCCTGGGGATGTTCTTCCTGATCGGCCTCTGGAAGGGGTTGGTCTGGCAGGTGAGCCGCATCGTCATCCTCGCCGCCTCCCTGTGGCTGGCCACGCAGTGGGGCCGCGGGCTGGGTGGCATCTACTCCAGCTGGTGTGCGGGTGAACCCACGGCACAGCAGCTGCAGACTGCGCTGTACCTGGCCTACGCCACCGTCTTCCTGGTCGTGCTGGTGGTCCTCAGCCTGCTCGCACTCGGGTTGCAGAACCTGGTGAAGAAGGCTGGGATGACCTTCTTCGACCGGCTCGGCGGCGGGGCGTTCGGGGTGTTGACCGGTGCTGCCGGGTTCGTCTGCCTGCTCACGGCCGCGAAGATGTTCCTGCCCGGCAGCTCCGTCGTGATGGCGGCGGAGGACTCGCACTCCCTGCGCTACGCGCGCCGTGGCGTCGAGCGTCTCGGCGAGGTCGTGCCCGACGACCTGCGGGTGCTCTACGAGTTGCCGCGGCTGCGTACAGAGCCCGTCGAGGACGGGAGTGCTGCGCCAGGGCAGGGCAAGCAGGCATCCGAGGACAGTGGCACCGCGCCGGGTGCCGGCGACGGGATGGCCCCGCTGTCGCCCACGCGAGAGGTGGCTCCTGCCGAGGGCGAGCGGCCCCAGGCCAGCCCTGGCACCACGGCACAGGGCGCCCGCAAGCAGGGCTGAGGCCCTCGCCGCTCCTGGGGGGACTGCGTGGCGCGGATTGCCACCGAGTCCTTGCGTGGGCGGCGACGAAGGTCGAATCTGCTCGCCCTCTGCTGGGGGCGCCTGCTGGGCAGGCTGAGATGCACCCCTTGAACCTGATCCGGTTCGCACCGGCGTAGGAAAGCACCATGACCGAAGTCCACGTCCCGGGGCTCAAGCCCCTCGTCGAGAGTTTCCCCAGGAGCCGCAAGGTCGCAGTCGGCGACCTCGCCGTCCCCGCCCGCGAGATCTCGCTGACCAACGGCAGCACGCTCAGCGTGTACGACACCACGGGCCCGCAGGGCCACGACCCGCGGGCCGGGCTGCCGCGACGCCGCGAGCCCTGGGTCCAGCAGCGCATCGCGCGCGGCGACACCAACTTCTCCCAGATGCACTACGCGCGGCGTGGCATCGTCACGGAGGAGATGCGGTTCGTGGCGATCCGCGAGAACGTCGACCCGGAGTTCGTGCGCAGCGAGATCGCGCGCGGCCGCGCGATCATCCCGGCCAACATCAACCACCCGGAGCTGGAGCCGATGGTCATCGGCCGCAACTTCCTGGTGAAGATCAACGCCAACATCGGCAACTCCGCGATCGGCAGCTCGATCGAGGAGGAGGTCGAGAAACTGCAGTGGTCGATCCGCTGGGGCGCGGACACCGTGATGGACCTGAGCACGGGCAAGAACCTCCACGACACGCGCGAGTGGATCCTGCGCAACTCCCCCGTCCCCATCGGCACCGTCCCCATCTACGAGGCGCTCGAGCGCGTCGAGGGCAGGGTGCAGGACCTCAACCTCAAGCTCTTCCTCGAGGTCATCGAGGAGCAGGCGCAGCAGGGCGTGGACTACTTCACCATCCACGCTGGCGTGCTGCTGCGCCACGTGCCCCTCACGGCCGAGCGCGTGACCGGCATCGTCTCGCGCGGTGGGTCGATCATGGCCAAGTGGTGTCTCCACCACCACCAGGAGAACTTCCTCTACACGGGGTTCGAGGAGATCTGCAAGGTCATGAAGAAGTACGACGTGTCCTTCAGCCTTGGTGACGGGTTGCGGCCCGGCTCGATCGCCGACGCCAACGACGCGGCCCAGTTCGGCGAGCTGGAGGCACTGGGCGAACTCACGCTCAAGGCATGGGAGCACGACATCCAGGTCATGATCGAGGGCCCCGGCCACGTGCCCATGCACCTGATCAAGGAGAACATGGACCGGCAGCTGAAGACCTGCCACGAGGCCCCCTTCTACACCCTCGGCCCGCTCACCACGGACATCGCTCCCGGCTACGACCACATCACCTCGGGCATCGGCGCCGCGATCATCGGCTCGATGGGCACTGCGATGCTGTGCTACGTGACCCCCAAGGAGCACCTCGGGTTGCCGAACAAGGAGGACGTGAAGCAGGGTGTCATCACCTACAAGATCGCCGCGCACGCAGCCGACCTGGCCAAGGGCCACCCCGGTGCGCGCAACCGCGACGACGCCCTCAGCAAGGCACGCTTCGAGTTCCGCTGGGAGGACCAGTTCAACCTGTCCCTCGACCCGGAGACCGCCCGCTCGTACCACGACGAGACCCTGCCGCAGGACGGCGCCAAGGTGGCGCACTTCTGCTCCATGTGCGGCCCGCGCTTCTGCTCGATGAAGATCACCGAGGAGGTGCGCGAGTACGCGAAGAAGGGCATGGCCGAGAAGTCGACCGAGTTCCGCAGCACCGGCGGCGAGATCTACGTCGAGCAGCAGGGCTGAGGCCCGGCTCAGCGCAGCAGCTGCAGGCGCGAGAGGCGGTGCCGAACGATCTCGCCCTGCTCGAGGAAGATGACGTCCTCGGCGATGTTGGTGGCGAGGTCGGCGATGCGCTCGAGCTGCCGTGCGACCGACAGCACCAGCAGGCTCGGCTCGATGCAGCCCGGGTCCTCGCGCATGGCGTGGATCACGAGGTCGAAGACCTTCCGCAGCGCCACGTCGACGGCATCGTCCTCGGCCAGCACCTGCCGCGCCGTCGCGATGTCCTGCTGCAGCAGGGACTCGAGAGCCTTGTGCGTCATGCCCCTCGCACTGGTGACCATCTGGTTGATCTCCACGGGCACCGGGTGCTTCGCGAACTCGACGAACTTGAGCGCGCGCTCGCCGATGTTCGCGGCGGCGTCGCCCATGCGCTCGAGGTCGTTGTTGACCTTGAGCGCGGCCACCACGAACCGCAGGTCCGCGGCCACGGGGTGGTGCAGGGCGAGGACCTTGAGGCACTCCTCCTCGAGCCGGACCTCCTCGGCGTCGATGGGCACGTCGCCCATGATGACCTTCTTGGCCCGTTCGGCGTCGCGGACGAGGAATGCGTCCGTTGCCTCGCGGATGGAGTTCTCCACTTGGTCGCCGAGGCGCAACAGGCGCTGGCGCAACATGCCGAGGTCGCGGTGAAGGTGTGTGCTCATGTTCCCGTTCCGATCAGACGGTTCTCCGGCGCGCCTGCAAGCGGGAAGGCGACCCAGAAGGTGCTGCCCTGGCCGAGGACGCTCTGTACGCCCACGTTGCCGCCGAGGTTGAGTACGGTGTTCTTGACGATGGAGAGGCCCAGCCCGGTGCTGCCCAGCTCGTTGGATCGGGCCTTGTCGACCCGGTAGAAGCGTTCGAAGACGCGCTCCTGGTCCTCGGGGGTGAGGCCGATGCCCGTGTCCTCCACCTCGAGGATGGCCCGCTGGTCCGGGGTGCGGGCACGGACGCAGATGCGTCCGCCCTCGGGGGTGTACTTGATGGCGTTGTCCACCAGGTTGCCCACCACCTGCCGCAGGGCCTCGGGCTCTGCACGCACCCAGACCCGCTCCGGTTGCAGGGAGGCCTCGAGCACGAGGTTCTTGCGCTCGGCGAGCGGCCTCAGGTCGCGCATGCACTCCTTCACCACGTGCACGAGGTCGCAGGGTTCGGCCCCCACCGCGAGTCCGCGCTCCTCGTCGAGCCGGGACAGGGTCAGCAGGTCACCCACCAGGTTCGCCAGCCGTTGGGACTGCCGGCTGATGCGCTCAAGGAACCGCTGCCGGGTGGGTGCGGGCACTTCCGGGTCGTCCAGCAGGGTCTCCACGAAGCCCTGGATCGCGGCAAGCGGCGTCTTGAGCTCGTGGGAGACGTTGGCCACGAAGTCGCGGCGGTAGGACTCCAGCTGCCGCAGGCGGCTGCGGTCGTGGACGAGGGCGAGCGCACCGCGTGTGCCGTCCGGACGCACCATGGGCGAGACCCGGACCTCGAGCACGCGGGGCACCTCCTTGTGGTCGCCCACGATCTCGAGCTCAACGGCCCGGCCGTTGGCGAGGCAGGTGCGGATGGCCTCGGCGAGCTGCGGGATGGCGACCGCTTCCTCGATGCTGCGCCCCACGTTGCCGGTGGGGCGATGGTGCAACAGTCCCGGCAGCACCTCGTTGGCGTGGGCGATGCGCCCTGCGCTGTCGGTGGCCACGATGCCCTCGGCCACCGAGCCGAGCAGTTCGCGTTGCAACTCGACGAGGCGCTGACGGTCCTCGGCGACAGCGGTCCTCGCCGCTGCCGCAGCTGCGGCCTCCACGGCACTCCTGCGCACGGCCCGGCCGTCGGCGAGGAGCAACATGCAGGCTGAGGCCAGCACGATGACAGCCACGGTCGGGTCCACGAACGCCAGGGCCAGGCCCGCGCCGGCCAACACGAACCCCGTGCCCCGCTGCCATCCGGCGTGCTGAATCATCTGCCGACGTCAGCGAAGCGGTAACCCACGCCTCGCACGGTCTCGATGAGTGCTGCGTGGTCGCCCAGCTTCTGTCGCAGCGAGCGCACGTGGACGTCGATGTTGCGGTCGGTCACCAGTGCGTCCTCGCCGATCACGCGGCTCAGCAGGTGGGCGCGCGGGAACACACGTCCGGGGTGTGATGCAAGGAAGAAGAGGAGCCGCATCTCCGTCGGGGTGAGCGTGAGCAACTGGCCGTCGAGCCTTGCCTCGTGCCTGCCCATGTCGAGCGAGAGGGGTCCGCGCGCGACCTGCTCCGACTGGCCGCCTGCGTCCCGCAGCGGTCCGCGCCGCATCACGACCTTCACCCGCGCAACCAGTTCCTTGGGGCTGAACGGCTTGGTGATGTAGTCGTCCGCGCCGATGCCGAGGCCCAGGACCACGTCGGACTCCTCGCCCTTGGCCGTGACCATGATCACCGGGATGTCCCGGGTCACCGGGTCTGCCTTCACCTGCCTGCACACCTCGACGCCGTCCATGCCGGGCAGCATCAGGTCGAGGACCACGAGGTCGGGGTTGTCCGTGCGGATCCGGCTCAGGCCCTGCTCGCCGTTCCTGCAGGTGATCACCTTGGCCCCCTCGCGTTCGAGGTTGTACTGGATGACCTCGAGAATGTCGGGTTCGTCCTCGATGACCAGGATCTTGGGTTTTGCCACGGTTCGACCTCGTCGGTGCCTCGATTGCGGCGCAGACGCTAGGAGTGCTCCGTCAAGGAACCGTGAAGATCGTCGGAAGGTTGGGTCAGGGGCAGCGGTGTCGACCCCACGGTCGGGACCGTCAGCAGCAGTCCTGCTCCCCTTGGCACGGAGGCCAGCCCGACCTTGACCGGGACCGGCATGCCCGGGAACTCGGCTGCAAGTTCGCGCTGGACCGCGAGCGCGCAGTTGGCGATGTCGACGGGGAAGGGCAGGGCTCCCTTGGGCGGGTGCCACTCCACCTGCACGCAGACCGCGCCCGCGTGCTGGCTCGTCAGGTCGAGGCGCAGCGTGCCTGCACCGGCGCTGCGCACGGCTGCGGTGAGCTGGCGCACCGCGGCGAGCACGCCGCGGCAGAAGGAGGCCGGTGCAACCGGGCGCGGGGTCTCGCGCGACCCGTGGCCCAGCTCGAGGCAGAGACTCGCCTCGCGCACCGACACGCGCAGCATCTCGGCAAGGCGGTGCAGGAGGATCCCCGGCTGCACCGGCCCACGTCCCTCGAGCCCGACGAGGAACTGCAGCACCTGCAGCACGTGCTCGGCGCGCTCCACGGCAGCCAGCATGCCGTTGCGCTCGCGGAGGAACTCGGGTTCCTGCGACCGCAACAGGGCCGCGTGTCCCTGCACCGCGAAGAGAGCGTTGCCGAGCTGGTGTGCGAGGCCGGGCGCGACGAAGCCGAGGGTCTCGCTCCGGCCGTGGTTCGCGCCGTCCTTGGTTGGGTGGCTCATGGGTTGCGGTTCTCCCCGGGCTGGGTGCCGAGTTCCCTCAGCACGACGTCGATGGGTGCGAGTCGGGCACCCTTGCGGATCACGTGGAACCGCACCGGTGCGCCCGGCCTGCTGCGTGTGATGTACTCGTGGAGGTCGCCTGCGTCGACGATCGGCTGGTCGTCTGCCTGCCACACCAGGTCCCCGGCCTGCAGGCCGGCCCGTTCCGCGGGTTCCCCGCTGGCCACCCGGGTGACCGTCGCACCCGCCCGCTCCAACCCGTCCTCGGCCATGGCACGTCCGGTCTCCATGCTGATGCCCACGTAGGCGCGGTGCACCCTGCCGTCGGGCGACTCGTGGACCCGGTCGAGCACCCACTTCAGGGTCCGGCTCGGGATGGCGAAGGAGATGCCCTGTGCGGCCTCGGCTGCCTGCGTGGTCACCCCCACCACCCTGCCGCCGAGGTCCAGCACCGGGCTGCCCGAGCTGCCTGGGTTCACGGGGGCGCTGAACTGCAGGAAGTAGTTGGAGGTCCGCATCTCGTAGCTGGGGATGCGGCGACCCACGTGGCTCACCACGCCCGTGGTGACCGTCTGCCGCAGGCCGAACTGGTTGCCGAGGGTGAAGATCCAGTCCCCCGCGCGCAGGTCCTCGCTGCGCCCCAGTTCGAGTGCGAGGGACCCCGGCACCGGTTCGCGGGCGCGCAGCACGGCCAGGTCGGTGAAGGCGTCCTCGCCGGCCGGGTCGGCACGGACGGGTCGTGCGTCGGGGAACTGCAGCACCACCTCGTCTGCACCCGCGACCACGTGCCTGCTGGTCACCACAAGGAGGGTGGGCTCGGTGGCGATGACGAAACCCGACCCGTTGCGTGCGCTGCGTTGGCGCGACTCCGGGTCGTCGGGCTGGCCGGTGGCCGGGAACCACGACCGGATCCCGCACACGCCGCGAGCAACCTTCTCCACCGCAGGTGCGAGGCTCGGGAGCTGCGCCAGTGGCTGGGTCGGGCCCGCAGGCCCGGACCACACGGGCGCGACTGGGACGCGGCTGCCCCACCAGTGCCCGAGCAGCACCCCGGCCACGAGGCACGCAGGTGCGAGCCACCAGAGCCTTGGTCCGAGTGCTGCCATGGCCCCACTCTACGGTGCGTGGACCTGCGGCGCATGGGTGGTCTGCGGGTGGAGCGCAGGTCACGGATCCGGTAGGAGTGCGGCATGCGAAGCCTTGTTGCCGCAGCCCTCGCCTGCCTCGCCCCGTGGTCCAGCGTCTGCGGGCAGGAGCGGCGGGTGCTCGACGGGACGTGGGAACTCGCCACGGGCGGGACCGTGGACGCACTGCGCTGGGAGCAGGCGGCGGCCGTTCCCGGTGCGTTCGAGGACGTGCTCGGGACCGCGTTCGACGGCGTGGCCTGGTACCGCCGCAAGCTCCCGCTCGGGGCCATGGACCGCGGTTCCCGCGTGCGCGTGCACTTCGGGGCGGTGGCCACGCACGCGCAGGTGTTCTGCAACGGCAACCTCGTGGGCGATCACACCGGCGGGTGGACCCCGTTCCACGTCGAGATCGGCGAGGCGTGCCGGTTCGACGGCACGGACACGCTGGTGGTGCGCGTCGACGAGGGCGTCGGCCACAACACGCAAGGCTTCCTGCCCGAGCTGCAACCGCACTTCGGCGGCATCTGGCAGCCCGTGGCACTTGCCGTCGACCGCGGGCCGGTGGTCGACCGCGATGGTCTCTTCCTGTTCGGGTTCGCCAACCAGACGCTCAAGGTGGAGCTCCCGGTCCTTGCCGGCCCCGCGAACGGGCCTGTGGTCCACCGCGTGGAGTTGACCCTGTACGACGGGGCTCGTTCGTTGGTGCGCGAGACCCTTGCGCTCCCTCCCGACCAGCGGTTGCAGAGCGTGCTGCAGGTCCGCGGGGTGCGGCTCTGGTCGCCCGCAAGCCCCTCGCTCCACCCGGTGTGCATCCGTTTGCTCGCGGCAGACGGTTCCGAGCTGGACCGCGTCGAGCGTCGCGTCGGCTTCCGCGACCTCCGCGCCGACGGCAGTCGCGTGCTGTGGAACCAGCAGCCGCTCCAGGTGCGCGGGGTGCTGCACTGGGGCTACTCGCCGCCCCACCTCGCCCCGCCGCTGCAGACGGCACACTGGCGGCGCCAGCTGGAGGAGTTCCGCAGCCTCGGGTTCAACCTCGTCAAGTGCTGCCTCTGGGTGCCGCCGCCCGGGTTCCTCGAGCTGTGCGACGAGATCGGCATGCTGGTGTGGCAGGAGTACCCGACCTGGCACCCGCGCATGGACCAGGCCCACCGCGACGAACTGCTCCGCGAGTACGAGGAGTTCTTCCGCCTGGACCGGAACCACCCATCGGTCGCCTTCCGCAGCATCACCTGCGAGACCGGGCACGGTGCCGACCTCGCCGTCGTCAAGGAGCTGTTCGAAGCCTGCAAGGCGTCGGTGCCGGACACCCTCGTCGTCGACGACTCCTCGTGGATCGGCTGGCAGCGCGTCACCGACTTCTGGGACGAGCATCCCTACGGCAACAACCGCTGGTGGCCACGCCGCCTTGCCGACTTCCAGGAGCACCAGCGCAAGGCCGGGGTGAAGCCCTTGCTCCTCGGCGAGTGCATGGCGGGCGACACGTGGTTCGACCTCGCCGCCTGGGACGTACGCCACCAGGGCGAGCGACGTTGGTGGGCTCCCCTCTGCCTCGACGACCAGCGGCGGTTCGAGGGCTGGGTGACCGGGCAGTTCGGTGCCGACACCCTCGACAGCCTGTACCCCCTGTCGCTCCGGCATGCGATGCACATGCGCAAGTACCAGGTGGAGACGCTGCGCCGGACGATCCCCGAGGCCGGGTACGTGGTGTCCGTCGCCCGCGACGTGACCAAGTGCAGGATGGGCCTGTTCGACGACCTCGACCGCGCCAAGTGGGCCCCCGAGGACTGGCAGTGGCACCGCGACACGATGCTCTGCCTCGAGACCCCGGGTGACCGCCGGGCCTTCGTCGAACGCTGGGGCGAGGGCGAGGTTGCCGTGCGCGTCGCGCACTCCGGCCCCGGCGTCCTCGACGGGTTCGTGCAGGGCCTCGGGCCGGAGGCTCGAGTGCAGGTCCTGCCGGGCACCGTCTCGCCGCCGCTCGCGACCCACGCCTCGACCCCGTGCGGAACGGTGCCGGAACGCAGACGGGTCACGGCGTCCCTTGCCGCGGCACAGGGGCAGCACCGCAGCACGAACAGCTGGGACCTCTGGCTGCTGCCCAGGGTGGCGGAGACCGTGCCGCCGGAGGTGCGCGTGGTCGACGCGCTCGACCTCGAGACCCTCGACTTCCTGGAGGCGGGAGGCCGCGTCTACCTCAAGGTCACCGGCAACAGGCACTCGCTGCGCAGTGCCGGCATGTGGTACCTGCGCGGCGCTCCCTTCGCGCCCAGACACCCGCTGCACGCGGTGTTGCCCGTCGACATGCTCGTGGACCTCCTCCACTTCGACCTCGACGGCGAGCGGCTGGTGCCGTGGGACCAGCTGGTGGACCAGGTCGACCCCGTGCTGGCCTTCTGGGAGACGCACGACCTCGCCGAGGTCCGCGGCCACCTGTTCCTGTTCGACACCCGCGTGGGCAAGGGCCGCCTGCTCGCGAACTGCCTCGACCACGACACCGATGCAGGCCGCCACGTCATGGCGCGCTGCCTGCAGCACCTCGCGACCGGGCCTGCGCCGCAGCGCGAGCTTGCACCTGCCACCGTCGCTGCCGTGCGGGCACTGCTCACGGAGAAGAAGATCGAGCTGCCCTCCTGGTCCTTCCGGCGCGACGATGCCGATGCAGGCATGGCTGCCCGATGGATGGACCCGGCGACCCCGGTGGACGGGCCCGAGTGGCGCACGCTGAAGGCGGGCAGCCACTGGGAGAACCAGGCCGAGGACCTGCGGCACTTCACCGGCACCGCCTGGTACCGGACGGACGTGGTGGTGCCGACCGACTGGCGCGGACTCGAGGCGCAACTCGTGTGCGAGGGCATCGACGACAGCGCGGTCCTCTGGGTCAACGGGCGCGAGGTGGCGCGGTTCGGCGACCCCGCAACCCGCACCACGGTCTGGCTCCAGCAGGTGCAGGCCTCGGTGGGAGCGGCACTGGTGCCCGGGGCGGTCAACACCATCGTGCTGCGCGTCGTCGACCATGCCGGCGCAGGCGGCTTGTGGAAGCCCGTGTTCCTCACCACGGGACCCACCGACGGGAGACGCACTTTGCTGCAGTGAGTCCCGTCCGCCCGCTTGCTTTCCGGCTCGCGTGGCCGACAAGGCACGCGTCCTGCTATCCTGAGCACGCCATGTCCATGAAGGTCCAGAGCATCCAGCCCACCCCCAACCCCAACGCCTTCAAGTTCCTGGTCGACAGGCCCCTGGCCAAGCCAGGGCAGACGACCAGCTACGCGAAGCCGGAGGAGGCCCGCACCGACGTCCTCGCACAGGGGCTGTTTGCGATCCCCGGCGTGGAGACCCTCTTCTTCTGCGACAACTTCGTCACCGTGAGCATGACTGCGGCGGCGGACTGGCGCATGGTGGCCGAGCAGGTCACCCGGATGCTGGAGAGCCACATCCCTTCCGAGGACTCTGGGGCTGCAGCGACGCAGGAGGCTGCTCACGACCCGCTCGCGACGCTGCCGAAGGGTGGCGACCCGGAGCTGATGGGACGCATCAACGCGCTGCTCGACGACCGTGTCCGCCCGGCACTCGCGGGCGACGGTGGCGGCCTGCAGGTCATGGGCCTCGAGGGCAAGACGCTCTACATCCGCTACCAGGGCGCATGCGGCAGCTGCCCGAGCTCGGCAGCCGGCACGCTCATGGCGATCCAGAACCTCGTGCAGTCGGAGATCGACGCCGAGATGGTCGTCACCACCGCCTGACCCACCCGTGCGCCCAGCCTGCCCAGCCTGCGGCGTGCCCCTCGTGCTGGTGCGCGTCCACGGCCACGGACAGTGCGCACACTGCGGCACCAACGTCGAGCCCTGCTGCTCGGGTGCCGGCGACGAGGTGGAGGCGGACCAGTCCACCCGGCTCGAGGTCTCGGCCCGCGTCTTCGCCGAGCTGTTCGAGGAACTTGGCGGACGGGATGTCTCGGTTGCTCCCGAGGCGTTGGTCAATGCCTACTGCAGGGCACAGGGCACCGACCACGAGGAGGCACTTGCCGTGGTTGCGGTGGCGGTGCGGCTCGGCATCCTGACCCAGCACGGCCCCGACGCGGCGCACCCGACCTGCTACCGGCTGTCCTAGCGCAGCCGGATCTCGTGGGCGTCCCCGGCGGTGAAGACGCCGTTGGCACTCGCGCTCCAGAGTGCGATCGGCTGCAGCATCAGGCTCAGGCCCGCCGCACCAGCCGGAACGGACCAGCTCCAGCTGCCGCCCGCGCCAGGACCGAGCAGCACGGGACCGTTCACCACGACCGGGTTGTTGGCGAGCCAGACCCCCGGGAACGAGGGATGGGACGGCGGGGCTCCCGTGACGAACACGTCGGCCACGAGGGCGGCGACGGAGCCGTACAGCCCAGGCGTTGCCGTCCCGTAGCTCGCGGTCAGCAGCTGTCCGCCTTGCGCAAGCTTGACGTCGTACCCCGGCCCGCGCGTCTGCGGCAGTGCAAGACCGGTGGCCAACTGCAGCTCGGGGCCGGTGCCCGGGTACACGAGCGCATCGCGCCCGAGGCCCTCGCGCAGCAACCGAACCTCCACGGCGGAGAGCGCCCGGTCCCAGAGCGTGAACTCGTCCATCTCACCCTGGAACTGGGTGCCCGCGCCGAGGTCGCTGCGGGCCCCGAGCACGAAGTCGGTGGCCGGGTTGACGGTCGTGCCGAGGTACATGGCCGCAGTCTCGGGCACCCCGTCGACGTACACGCGGCACAGGTCGTCGGTGTGCGCGACGAGTGCATAGTGGTGCCACTGGCCGTCGCGCAGGTCGCGCGTCACGTCGAGCACGTCCAACTCGGTGAGGTTGTTGGCGTACACCAGCGCCGTGCGGAGCCTCCCGTCGGTCTGGTCGAAGTAGATCCCGAGCCGGTTGGTCGTGCTGGTGCCACCGTGGCTCACGAGGTAGCGGAACCCCGTGGCCGTGGTGTTGGCGGCGCGGAACCAGAACGACACGGTGAACTCCCCTGCCGGTGCGTAGGGAAAGTCGGCCAGCCTGGCGCGGTCGTCGACACCGTCGAAGCGGATCGCGTTGCCGACCACTCCCGCCACGAGCGTCGGCCCGGATCCGGTCGGGAGGGCCGAGGCGTTGCGGTTGTTGCCGCTCGCGTCCGCGAGCGCGCCCCCGGCGATGGACTCGAAGGCCAGGGAGAGTGCGAGGTCTGCGCTCGGTTCGTCGTCCTGCAGGACGACCTCGGCTACCGACGGGACCCCGGTGTCCGTGCCGTTCGGGAGCCGCACCTCGACCGTCTCGGTGCCCTCGACCAGTGCGTCGTCGAGCGCGGTCACCGCGATCCGAGCCTCACTTGCCCCGACCGGGAAGAAGGCGAACGGCGAGGACGTGGTGTAGTCCACGCCGGCCGTCGCACTGCCGACGAACTGCAGCGCGACGAGGCGCGAGGTCGCGAACCCTCCCGTGCGGCGCACCACGAACTCGGCGCGCCCGCCGCGTTCGGAGGCCACGCGGTCCGCGGCCTCGACCACGATGCGGTTGCCGGCTGCTGGCTGGGCACCGCGCACGTTGGAGAAGAACTGCTCGATCCACCCACCCACGCGGTCGAGGAACGGCGTGCGCACGGACACCGAACTGCGCACCGACCAAGGCGACTCGATCTGCAGGCCGTCCACGGGCAGGCCGTCGAGGGACCCGTAGCGGACGGTGTTGAAGCCGCCGCTGAAGTAGTTGCCGGTGCCGGGACCGGGGTTGGTCGGGCTGGGGACCGAGGCATAGGCGCCCTGCTCCAGGGCCGCACCCAGGCTCAGGTTGCCGCGCAGCAGGTCCGTGAACACGATGCCGGGCACGGATGCCGCGCTGCGGATCGTGCTCTGGTTGACGTACGTGGGGCTGTTGAGGGTGGAGTTGGGCAGGTTGAGCTGGGTCGAGGAGAGTGCGTACCCGAGCTCGACCCAGCCCTCGGGGTGGCCGTGGCCGTGCAGGTCGATGTAGATCCCGAACCCCCACTGGGCGAGGATCGCCTGGCGCGCGTCTGCGCACGACTGGTGGAAGTCGTTCCAGGCCTGCTCGGCCACCGGGTTGCCCTGCGCCGCCTCCACGATCTCCCGGTTCGCGTCGAGCTTGGTGCGAGCAAGGTGGCAGATGACCATGTGGGGGCGCAGGCCGAAGCGCTGCGCAAGCCGGTCGGAGAACTCGCGGGTGAGTTCGATGGTGCGGGTGTCCTTGACCGTCGTCCCGAAGGTGCGGTCCGGGATCGTCGCCGGCTCCAGGTCGCCGCCGTGGGGCGCAGACACCAGCACCGGCAGGTTGCCCACCACGTACTCCACGTAGTGGTTGGCGCCCCACCGCGTCGTGCCGGGCGAGGACTGGGCACAGGCCTCCGGCGCCAGCACGACTGCAGCCATCGCAGCGGTCAAGGCCACGACGCGCATGGAGCGTGTGGATACGCACTGCCGCAACCGTGAGGAGAGCAACGATCCCATGGACGAACGCAGTCTAGCCCTGCTCCTTGGTGGCGGCAGGTCCGCCCGCAGGGGCTGTTGGAATTTACAAACCTTGGTCACATGGTAGGCCCCGTGCAGGCAAGACTTTGCGTGCACGGGCGGGGGTCGCGGCGCAGTGGCGCCTCGTCTCCCGTCGCCATCCCATTCCATTCCCACCCATCCATGCGCTCCCTCCACCTCACCGCAGCCCTGCTGCTCGCGACGGCCGTGTCCGCACAGTCGCTCACGACGACGTTCACCACCAACAACAACGTCCCCACCACGGCCGTGCTGCCGTCGGTGAGCTTCGACCTGAACGTCACCAATCCTGCAGGCGTGCTGCTCAACGGCCTGGTGCTCAACTGCTCCTACCTGGGCATCGCCGGCACGGCCGAGCTGTACTTCACGTCGGTCGGCGGCACTGCGGCCGGCAACACGGTCAACCCGGCCCCGGGCACCTGGAGACTGCGCGCCACCGGGCCGTTCGTGACCGCTGGTGCGGGTACGGGCATGCCCGTGACCCTCAACAAGCCGGTGTACCTCGCACCCGGCGCCTACGGGGTCGTGCTGGTCTACAAGTACGCGTCGGCTCGCTACGTCGGCACCACCACCGCGCCGCCCGCGCAGATCACCTACGCCAACAGCGACCTCTCCATCACTGGCATCGGCACCCAGACCACCACGTGGGTCTCGGCACCCGTGACCCCGCGCCTGCCGAGCCTCACGCTGAACTACACCATCCCCACGGCGGACACCGTCGACTTCACCGCGGACATCCCCAAGGGCCCGTCCCCGCTGGCCGTGAACTTCACCAGCGCCGCGTTCCTCGCGGGCACCGTGGTCGGCTACGAGTGGGACTTCGACAACAACGGAACGGTCGACGCCACCACGCAGAACGCCACCCACACCTACCCGGCATGCGGCACCTACTCGGTGAAGCACCGCATCCTGACCTCCAACGGTCCGGTGGAGTACGTGTGGAACAACATGGTCACGGTGGACCCCCTCGAGCCCACCTTCATCGCCTCCGTCACCAGTGGTGCTGCCCCCCTGACGGTGCAGTTCACCGACACCACCAACCCGCCAGCCACGTCGTGGGCCTGGGACTTCGACGGGGACGGCGTCACCGACGACACCACGCAGAACCCCGCGTGGACCTACGTGAGCGGCAGCTTCAACACGCGTCTCACCGCCTCCAACGGGTGCCGCACCGCCAGTGCGACCCAGCGCATCGATGCCGTGGCGAGCACGTTCTCGACCAACTTCACTGCGGCCACCAACGCCACGCAGTTGCAGGGCATGTGCTTCCTCGACCTGGTGGTCACCTCGCAGGAGGCCCTGGTCCTCACGGCCCTCGACACCAACACGATCCTCAACCGCAACAACCCGATGGACATCAAGGTCTGGGTGTGCGACGGCAGTGCCCAGCCCAACTGGACCAACCCCTCGGCCTGGCGTCTCGGTGCCAACGGCTCGGGCCTGTCCGCAGGCGGCAACCAGCCCTCGCGCATGGTCCTCGACCGCCCGGTCCTGCTGCTGCCCGGCCGGACCTACGGCCTTGCCATCCACCACCTCAACTCGCAGACCTACTACAACAACCCCGGCAACACGTCCCTCACCACGCTCGACTTCACCGTCAACTTCCAGGGCATCGCCTCGGCGGTTGCAGGGCCCTTCACCGCGACGCCACTCAACCCGCGCCAGTGGAACGGCACCCTCTACTACGCCAAGGAAGGACTCGAGCGCGTCGGCTCCTCCGGCTTCTACGGTCTCGGCTGTGCCGGCTCGCTCGGCGTGCCCGCCCTCGAGCCCACCGGTGGCCGGCCCAGGCTCGGCAACGGCTACGGCGTGAACGTCACCAACATGCCTCTTGCCGCGGGCTTCAGCATCCTCGGGTTCAGCAGCACCAGCTCGCTGTTCGGCCCGCTGCCACTGGACCTGACGTTCTTCGGCATGCCCGGCTGCTTCGCCCGCGCCAGCACGGACTCCACCAACTTCCTTGCTGGATTCGGCAACTCGGTGACCTGGACCCTGCCGCTGCCCGCCAACCCGGGGCTCGCCGGACTCAAGGTCTACCAGCAGGCGCTGGTGCTCGACCCCACGGCCAACACCTTTGGCGGCGTGATGAGCGACGCATCCGCGATCCTGCTGGGCTTCTGAGCCAGCCACCAGGGTGCCAACCCCACCAAGCCAAACGGCCGCGTGCCCTGTCGGGTACGCGGCCGTTCTCGTTGTGGTGCCGGAGGGGGGACTTGAACCCCCACGCCTTTGGGGCGCGGGTTTTTGAAACCCGTGCGTCTGCCGATTCCGCCACTCCGGCCGGCTCGCGGAGCGTAGGGCGGTGTGGTGCGAGGCGCAACACGCCCGCAGGACAGCAGCTGGCCCAGCCGCGTAGGATGCGCGCATGCGTTGTTCCCTGCCGATCCGGACCGTTGCCCTGCTGGGACTGTGTGCCGTCCGCGTCCTCGCCCAGGCCCCTGCAACCCCTGCGGGCCCGGACACGTCGGGGGCAACCGCATCGGCATGGGTGCAGCGGGTGCAGGCACACGTGGGCGAGGCGCGAGAGCGCACGCTGGTTGCATGTGCCGCGCGCGGTGTCGACCTTCCAGCCGACTTCCTCGCCTGGGTGGACGCGGACCCGGTGCGTCAGGCAAGCGTCTACGGCTGCCGCAAGGACCCGCTCGTGGTGCTGCTGCAACTGCGCGCCCTTGAACTCGACCTCGGGGTCGACGTGGTGCGCAGCACCCACCCACAGCTCGCCCTCGCCTTCGCGCTCGATGCCTCGTACCGGGCACCGCGCACGACCGCATCCCCGTGGAACGACGGTGACACCGAGGCGCGCACCGATGCCCTTCCCGACGTGGTGCCACGTGACCCGCTCGCCATCGTGGTGCCCGGCGACCCACGTGTGCCTGTCGACACCAAGGCCACGGACCGGGCGCTCGACCGCGACGACCACATCGTCAACTTCCTCGAGGACCATGCACCCATCGAGGTCGAGGTGGAGACGAGGGAGCTGCCGCCGCTCGAGTACGACGAGAAGGGCGTGGCGAAGCCGCGCGGCAAGCCCCAGGTGCAGAAGCGCAAGGTGCAGCGGATGCTGTATGCGGCCGACGTGATCGCCTCGGCTGCGCTGCAGGACGAGTTCAACGCGTACATGCGCGACCATGGGCATCCTGACGTGCGCATCGAGTGCGGCGACCGCGTGGTGCACTGGCACTCGAAGGATGCCGTCGCGGATGCAGAGCAGCGCAAGCGCATTGCCACCGCACACGAGTTGTTCCAGTCGGCCTACCGCGCCAAGGGACGGATGCCCGCGGAGCGCGACCGTGCGCCCACGGCTGCGGAGTCGATGGCCTGGTTCCTGCGCAACGACCGCCACGAGTTCTCCCCTGCCGAGCGTGCCGAACGCAAGTGGCCGCGGTTCCCGCTCACGGCGCCGTGGCCGGTGCTGATGATGCTTGCTGCCGACGACCAGCCGCTGCGAGAGCGCGAGGACATCTGGGTGCGCTTCCGCGACCACGGCGAGATGCGGACCTACGGCGAGTACATCGGCGGCATCGCACAGCAGTTCGACATGCAGTCGGCCCGCCGCTCCAGCCCGCTTGCCTTCTCGTACGGCTCGATCCAGATGATGTGGAAGGACGGCGGCGTGTGCGGGACCATGGGCAACATCGGCGCGCGCACCTACCGCATCTGCGGGATCCCCGCGTCCACGGCCGGCCAGCCCGGCCACTGTGCCGTGGTCCGGATGGACCACGACCCCGCCACCGGCCGCTTCCGCTGCGTGGGCGACCAGTACGCAACCGGCGGCGACGAGGTCACCACGGTGCACGCGCAGTGGAACTACGACGACGTGGGCGGCCGCAAGCCGATGGTGTTCCACCAGTCCGTGGCGTGGGCGGTCAACCACGACTTCCCTGCCTTCGTCGACACCCTCGTGATGCGCCGCGCCTTCGACCGCATGGATGCGGCGCAACAGCGTGCGGAGTGCCTGGCCTTCCTCGAGGCAGGCCTCGCACGCAATCCCTTCTCGGCGGCCGTCGCCGAGGCGGCCATCGCTGCCGCCAACGACCAAGCGACGTTGCTGGCGATGGCCGACCGCATCGCAGCGAGACTCGACGCGCTGCCGGATCCTGCGGCCCATGCCTTGCTGAAGACCACGTTGCGCGACCTTGCCCACGCGAGGATCCGGTCGTTGCCTGCGCCTGCGGACGCGGACGGAGCCAAGAAGCTGCTCGGGGAACTCGAGCGGCAGGGCTGCCGCGATGCCGTCCTGCTGGCGCGATGCTGGCGAGCGGTCGGTGGCGAGCCGCAGTTCGCGGCGCAGTGCCGCAAGCTCGTGGCCGCCCACCTCGCACTCCCTCCTGCCCAGCGGAACAAGCAGGCAGGGGAAAGACTGCGGCAGCTTCTGCAGGGACTCGGCAAGACGGTCACCCCGGTGGAGGCGCGCCGGACCTGGGCCCGTGAGATGCTCGCCGCCTTCGCGGGTCGCGAGACGATCACGGCGCGCAAGAAGGAGGTCCTGGACCCCGCCGTCGAGTGGCTGCGCAGCCAGGCCGAGCCCGCGCAGGGACGCTCGCGCGGTTGAGGAACGGTCCTCCCTCGGTAGCCCGGCTCAACGCGGCGCGGTGACCACCGGTGCGCGCGCAGGGGCTGGCTGCAGCACCACCGCACGCTCGCTCTTGCCGGCCCGCTGCAGCGCGAGGTCGAGCAGGAGGTCGAGCAGCATCGGGAACGTGATGCCGACGGCGGCAGCCTCCTGTGGCAACAGGCTGGTGCCCGTCAGCCCCGGGATCGTGTTCGTCTCCAGCACGCGGGGCCCCGTGGCGGTCACGATCATGTCGGTGCGCGACATCCCGTCGCACACGAGCGCACGGTGGCAGGCCAGCGCGATCTCCTGCACCTCGGCCACCTGCGCCGCACTGAGCCCGCGCGGCGGGATGACCTCCTCGGTCTCGCCCGGCGTGTACTTGGCGGTCTTGTCGAAGAGCTCGTAGGTCTGCTTCGGGTAGATGCCGACGGGAGGCAGGGCACGCAGCTCACTGCCGGTGTTGCCCAGCACGCCGACGGTGATCTCCTCGCCGGTGAGCAGTTCCTCCGCGAACCAACGGCGCGAGACGCCGCGGAACTCGTCGAAGAACCGCTGCAGGTCCGTCTCGGTGCGGATGCGCTGCACCCCCACCGAGCTGCCCGAGCAGTTGAGCTTGGCGACACACGGTGTGCCGAGCCGCTGCTGCAGTACCTCGAACTCCACCCGCGCCTCGGCGTGCGTCAACGGCGTCGCCGGCACGTGCCCGCGCGCCATCGGGATCCCCATGGACTCGAAGACCTGTCGGGTGCGGACCTTGTCCATCGCCACAGCAGAGGCCGCACAGCCCGACCCGACGCAGGGCAGGTCGTACAGCTCAAGCATGCCCTGCACGGTGCCATCCTCGCCGTACGGGCCGTGCAGCACCGGCAGCACCACCTGGACGCGTGCATGGTCCAGCAGCCAGTCCAGTGCCGCTCCGGGCCGCATCCGGCCAGCAGAGGCAGCGAGGTCCTGCGGGTCCCAGATTGCACCCGCTGCGAGCGGGGCGCGCGCCGGGTACCAGCCGCCGTCGCGTGCGAGGTAGACGGGCCAGGGACGCCACCGCGCGCGGTCCAGGTTGTGGAACACCTGCCGCACCGAGGCCAACGAGACATCGTGTTCCGGCGACCTGCCGCCGGCGAGCACTGCCACATCGATCATGCATCACCCTCCCAGGTGAGGGACGCAGTCTAGCGACTCCGGCGGTGCCGTGCAGCGTCTGCGTGGCGTCGAGTCAGCGATTCCCGAGCTGGCGTGTCGCGCCTGCCGCGCCCCAGAGGATCGCGTCGGAGCCCGCAAGGCTGTCGACGATGCGCATGCCGGTGCGCACCGGGACGCTGATCTCCTGAACCACCCGGCGCTCGAGGCTCTGCCGCAACCCTGGCCACCCGGTGAGCATGCCGCCGCCCAGGACAACGGCTTCGGGGTTGAAGAGCGTGCAGGCGTTGGCGACCAGTGCGATCGCAGCGGCCTCTGCGTCGGCAAGGATGCGTTGTGCGGCATCCGAGCCATGGGCCACCACCGAACCCACGGTCCATGCCGTGCCGTCCGGGCTGGGGCCGATCTCCTCGAGGGCACGGTCGGTGACCGCGCGGCCACCGCAGTAGGCTTCGAAATGGCCGAGACCGCCACAAGGGCAACGGCGTCCGCCGGGGACGTGGATCAGGTGCCCGATCTCGCCGGCAGCGTTGGTGAACCCCTCGTAGGGCCTGCCCTCCACCATCAGGCCGATGCCGATGCCGGTGCCGAAGAACAGGCACAGCAGCGGGTCCGCGCCCTTGGCGACCCCACGCAGGTACTCGCCCCAGGCGGAGGCCCGCCCGTCGTTGACCAGCACGGCAGGGAGGCGGAACTGACCCGTGAGGTGGTCCGCCAGCGGGAATCCGTCGAGCGGCAGGTTCGGGGCGTAGCTGATGCTGCGACCGTCCTTGGGGATGACACCTGCGGTGCCGATGCCGATGGCCGCGGGCGGCAACCAGCCAGCGGGCAGGTGGTCCTTGGCCCTTGCGATGGCGTCCACCAGTGCCTGGAGGAACGGCCCGCGCTCGCGCACCGTGGCGAACTGCTGCACGCCGTGCACGGAGAAGTCCTCTGCCACCAGGGCGATGCGGCACTTGGTGCCACCGAGGTCCCCTGCGAGGACAGTGCGCATGGTGTGTGCGTCGACGCCGCGGCCTCAGCCGCGGAACCTGCCGACCAGCAGGCAGGTGTTGTGGCCGCCGAACCCCAGCGAGTTGGAGATCGCGTGGTCGACCTTCATCTCGCGCGCCACGTTGGGCACGTAGTCGAGGTCACAGTCCGGGTCGGGCGTCTCGTAGTTGATGGTCGGGTGGACCTTGCCGGCGTGGACGCTCATGGCCGTCACGGCGAGCTCGAGGGCACCCGAGGCGCCCAGCAGGTGCCCGCACATGGACTTGGTCGAGGAGATCGCCAAGTGTCGCGCGTGGTCACCGAACGCCTTCTTGCACGCGAGGGTCTCGATCTTGTCGTTGAGGTGGGTCGAGGTGCCGTGGGCGTTCACGTACTGCACCTGCTCGGGGCTCACCCGCCCGTCGCCCAGAGCCTGCAGGATCGCACGCACGGGGCCGTCGCCGTCCTCCATGGGTGCCGTGATGTGGTGCGCGTCGTCGGTGGACCCAAAGCCCATCAGCTCGGCCAGGATCGGCGCACCGCGTCGCTTCGCGTGCTCCAACTCCTCCAGCACGATGGCGGCGCCGCCCTCGCCCATCACGAAGCCGTCGCGGTCCCGGTCGAACGGGCGCGAGGCGCGCTTGGGGTCGTCGTTGCGGCCCGAGACCGCGCGCAGGGAGCAGAAACCGCCGAGGCCGAGTTCGGTCGTGGCAGCCTCGCTGCCGCCCGTCAGCATCACGTCTGCCTCACCCCACTGGATGGCCCGCAGGGCCATGCCGATGGCGTGGCTCGCCGAGGCACAGGCGGACGAGGTCACGAAACAGGTGCCCTTCATGCCGTAGCGGATCGATGCCTGGCCGGCCACGGCGTTGGCCATCATCTTGGGGATGAAGAACGGGCTGATGCGGTCTGCGCCCTTCTCCAGCTGCAGCACCTTGGTGGCCTCGATCTCCATGATGCCGCCGATGCCGGTGCCGAGGATGCAGCCCACGCGGGTGCGGTCCACGGTGTTCATGTCCAGCCCGGAGGCCTTCATCGCCTCGTCGCTCGCCACCAGGTAGTACTGGGTGTAGCGATCCATCCGCTTCGACTCCGTCTTCGGGAAGTAGCGGTCGGTGTCCCAGCCCCACACGTCACAGGCGAACTTCGTCGAGAACTTCGTCGTGTCGAAGCGCGTGATGGGACCCGCACCAGAGCGTCCCTCGAGGAGTCCGCTCCAGGTGGTGGCGAAATCGAGCCCGAGCGGTGAGACCGCTCCGAGGCCGGTGATGACGACGCGGCGTTTGCTCATCGGATCATGCCCCCCGAACACCGTCGGGAGGGTTCACGGCAGGCGGGTTCGGAAGCAGGGTCGCGCAGTGCGACTCACTTCTTCTTGGACTCGATGTAGTCGATGGCAGCGCCCACCGTCTGGATCTTCTCCGCGTCCTCGTCCGGGATCTGGATGCCGAACTCCGACTCGAAGTCCATCACCAGTTCGACCGTGTCGAGCGAGTCCGCGCCCAGGTCCGTGGTGAAGGAAGTGCTGGGGGACAGCTTGTCCTCGCTGGCGCCGAGCTTGTTGCAGACGATCTTGTAGACCTTTTCCTGGATTTCCGTCTTGGTCACGTTCGTTCCTCTGGGTTTGGAGAGTCTTGGTTCCCGCCCGCCTCGCGGCGAACGGAGTGGGTCACATGGTCATCCCGCCGTCCACCACCAGGGTTTGCCCGGTGATGTAGCGAGCGGCATCACTGCACAGGAAGACCACCGCGTTGGCGACGTCCTCGGGCGCGCCACAGTGGCCGAGTGGGATCTTGGTCAGCATGGCAGCGCGCGCCGGCTCTGGGATGGCGTTGGTCATGTCCGAGGTGATGAATCCCGGGGCAACCACGTTGGCCGTGACCCCCCGCCCAGCAAACTCCTGGGCGAGGGACTTGGTCAGTCCCACCAGCCCAGCCTTGCTGGCGGCGTAGTTTGCCTGTCCGACATTGCCGGTCAAGCCTACGACCGAGCCGATGTTGACGATGCGGCCCCCCTGTGCCTTGAGCAGGTTGCGGGAGAAGGCCTTGGTCACCAGGAAGACGCTGCGCAGGTTGGTGTCGACGACCTTGTCGAAGTCGTCCACGGACATCCGCAGGAACAGACCGTCCTTGGTCACGCCCGCGTTGTTGACGAGGAGTTCGAGGCGACCGGCCCGCGCCAGCACGTCCTTGGCCATGGCATCCACCGCCGCCGGGTCCGACACGTCGCAGACCAGCGCGTGGCCCTTGCCGCCTGCGGCCGCGATCTCGGCCAGCGTCTCGGCACAGCCGCCCTCCTTGGTGGAGACGCAGAACACCTCGGCGCCAGCCTTCGCCATGCCGGTGGCGATGGCACGGCCCAGACCTCGGGACGCGCCGGTGACGAGTGCGATCTTGCCAGTCAGGTTCATGGGGCGGGAAATGGAGCTTGGCGGCGGGTCCTGCGGAGCCTCACCACCGGACGACGATGTGACCCCAAGTCATACCGGCACCGAAGGCCGGCATCACCACCAGTTTTCCCCGCTGCAGGCGCCCCTGCTCGTAGGCCTCGCTGAGGGCCATGGGGACCGAGGCCGCAGAGGTGTTCCCGTACCGGTCGATGTTGGTGTAGACCAGGTCCATCGGGACCTGTGCCTGCTCCATCGCGGACTCGATGATGCGCTGGTTGACCTGGTGCGGGACGATGAGCCCGATCTGGTCGCGGCCGTACCGGTCGATGACGCCCTGCACCAGCTCGGCGAAGACGCGCACGGCAAACTTGTAGACCTTGGTGCCGCCCATCCGCAGGTGGTGCATCCCCTGGTCGACGACCTCCTTGGAGATCGGGTGGCGCGAGCCACCGCCTGGCTGCGACAGCACATCCTCGGCCCCGCCCTCGGAGCTGATCGATCCCTCGACGAACTCACCGCGCTGTGCGCGGTCGAGGGAGCTCCAGATCGCGGCACCGGCGCCGTCGCCGAACAGCACGCACGTGTTGCGGTCCTTGTAGTCGAGGATGCGGCTCAGGATCTCGGAGCCCAGCACCAGCACGTTCTTCTTCAGGCCGCTGCGGACGAAACCGACGCCCACCTGGGAGGCGATCACGAACCCGCTGCAGGCCGCGCTGAGGTCGAACCCACCGGCGTTCACGGCGCCGATGTCCTTGGCGATGCGGCAGGCCGTCGCCGGGAACGACTGGTCGGGCGTCACGGTGGCGCACACGACGAGGTCGATCTCCTTCGGGTCCATCCGCGCGTCCTCGAGGGCGCGCTGGGCAGCCTTCACGCAAAGCGAGGAGGTGACCTCCTCGGGAGCGGCGATGTGGCGCTCGCGGATGCCGGTGCGCTGGACGATCCACTCGTCCGAGGTGTCCACCATCTTCTCGAGGTC
Organism: Planctomycetota bacterium; assembly: GCA_041178545.1. Lineage (GTDB taxonomy): Bacteria > Planctomycetota > UBA1135 > UBA1135 > UBA2386 > JBEATZ01. The sequence goes on along the minus strand of JBEGVB010000014.1, from coordinate 24,114 downwards.
GAAGTTGGTCAGGATCCTGCTGGGCGCGTAGCGCCCGATGCCGGCGAGGCCGACGGGGACGACCTGGGTCATGACGCTGCAGGCGCTCCCTCGCCCTCGGCCGCCAGCGTCCTCGCGAACTGCACGATGTGCTGGTTCACGTTGCCGTTCACGGCCTTCATGGCGAAGCGGATCGCGTTGCAGAACGCAGGTGCCTGCGAGCGCCCGTGGCAGATGGTGACGATGCCCTCGACGCCCAGCAGCAGGGCGCCGCCGTACTCGGAGTAGTCGACTCGGGGCATGACCTCGGCCAGCACCTTGCCGACGAGGTCCTTGGGCACGCCCACCTTGTGCATGGCACCCACCACCAGCCGGATCAGGTACTCGGCCACGCCCTCGCTGGACTTCAGCAGCACGTTGCCGGTGAAGCCGTCGGTGATCACCACGTGGCAGTTGCCGGTGAAGAGCTCGACGCCCTCGACGTTGCCGGCGAAGTGGACCGCGGTCTCCTTGATGAGGGCACGCGCCTCCTTCACCAGCGGGTTGCCCTTGAGCTCCTCGGAGCCGATGTTGAGCAGGCCGACCTTGGGCGAGGGCACGCCGAAGGTGTGCTCGTAGTACGCGGCACCCATGACGGCGTACTCCAGCAGGTGGCGCGCCTTGGGCATCGGGTTGGCACCCACGTCCATCACCAGGAACGGGTTCTTCTCGCCGTGGATGATGGCGGCGATGCCCGGTCGACGGATGCCCTCGAGGCAGCGCAGGCCGACCGTCGCCGCAGCCACCACGGTTCCCGTGGAGCCCGCACTGATGAACGACTGGGCCTTGCCCTCCTTCACCAGGTGCATGCCCACGGCAATGCTGTTGCGGGGCTTCTTGCGCAGCGCGTCCGTGGGCGTGTCGCCCTCGGCAAGCATGTCCGGCGCGTCCACCACCGCGATGCCTGCAGCCCCGAGGTTCTCGGCCGCGAGGGCATCGCGAACGGTCTGGGCCGGGCCCGTGAGGATGAGGTCGGCAGGCTGGATGTAGCCGCGCTGCAGCGCCAAGGCGACGCCGCGGATGGCCTCCGCGGGTGCATGGTCACCGCCAACTGCATCGAGGACGACTTTTGCCAAGGTCTCGAGCTCCCTGAGGTGAGGATCAAGCGCCCGACCCGCAGCGCGGGAGGGTCCCGGTGAGGGAACCCCGGCCCCGGCGGTCCTCCCTCGGAGGTCCCAGGGCCCCGGTCCGGTGTCGGTCAGCCCTGGTCAACCAGCACGATCTGGCGGCCGCGGTAGTAACCGCAGGCGGCGCAAATCGTGTGGGGACGGATCATTGCACCACACTGGGTGCACTTGACCAGTTGCGCCCGCGTCAAGGCGAGGTGGGCGCGGCGGTTGCCGCGGCGGGCGCGGCTGGTGCGTCGTTTCGGGTTTGCCATGATGGAGTCTCCGTGCCGCGGCTCTGCGCCGCGGTCGGCCTCGACACGAGGTCTGGGCCGATTTTGCGAGGCGGAGACTGTAGGGAGGCACGGGCGCAAGTCAACGGCAGCCCGGAATCTCGGGGCCGCACCCTTTGGGCCCGGGACCCGCAGCAGGTCAGGAGCGGAACCCGGCGGAGCGCAACACGGTCTCGACCCCTGCGACGGCCTCTGCCAGCTTGGCGGGGTCCCTGCCCTTGCCGGAGGCCAGGTCGGGCTTGCCGCCACCGCCACCCCCGAGGGTGGTTGCCGCCGCCTTGACCAGGTCCCCTGCCTTGAGCTTGCCGTGGAGGGCCGGGCTGACCGCGGCCACCACGCCGACCTCGCCGGCCGCGGGGCAGAAGAGCACGGCGACCACCGGGTCCCTGGCCTTGAGCAGCAGCCTCAGCACTTCCATGCCGTGGCCCGCCTGGAGCCCAGGGCGCTGCGCCACCAGCGTGTGCACCCCGTTGGCCGTCACCAGCGCGGGCAGCAACTTCTGCAGCTCGACCTCGAAGTCCGGCGTCAGGGCCTTCTCCAGCTCCTTGCGCACCTTCTTGAGCTCCTCGAGCAGCTCGCCCACGCGCTCACCGACCTTGGCGGGCGCCACCTTGAGGTTCTGCGCAAGGTCGCCGAGCAGGCGGCGTTCGTCGCGCGACATCTGCAGCGCGGTCGTCCCGGTGACGGCCTCCATGCGTCGGGTGCCGGCGCTCACGGCGGTCTCCGTCGTGATCCGGAACGCGCCGATGTTGCCCGAGTTCTGGACGTGGGTGCCACCGCACAGCTCGCGGCTGAACTCACCCACCTGCAGGGTGCGCACCCGGTCGCCGTACTTCTCGCCGAAGAGCGCCATGAAGCCGGCACTGCGGGCCTCGGCGAGGTCGCGCACCAGGGCCTGCACCGGGTTGGCCAGCAGGATCTGCGCGTTGACCTCCTCCTCGATGCGCTGCAGCTGTTCCGCAGACGGCTTCTCGGGATGGGTGTAGTCGAACCGCAGGCGCTCCGGCGCCACCTCGCTGCCGGCCTGCGAGACGTGGGTGCCGAGCACGCGGCGGAGTGCCGCGTGCAGCAGGTGCGTGGCCGTGTGGTTGCGCTCCGTGGCGCGACGTGCGTCCTCCTCGACCCGCAGCTCCGCGCCGTCGCCGGCCCGCAGCATGCCGTCCGAGACCGTGGCGTGGTGCAGCTGGTAGCCGTCCATCGCCGTGGTGCTGGTCACCCGCGCAACGCCGGTGGCGGTCCGGATCGTCCCGCGGTCGCCCACCTGCCCACCGCCCTGCGCGTAGAACGGCGTCACGTCGCACACGAGGATCACCTTCTGGCCAGCGGCTGCCGAGGCCAGCATCGCATCGCCCTCGCCCAGGATCCCGAGCAGCGTGGCACGTGGTTCCACCAACGACTCGTAGCCGGTGAAGCGGCTGGTCGACAGCTTCGCGTCGCGCAGCTTGGTGGCGAGGCTCGCGGTGAAGACCGCGTCGGCCGTGGCCATCGAGGCGCGGGCGCGCTGGCGCTGGGCCTCCATGGCCGCGTCGAACTCCGCCTCGTCGAGCCGCACCCCGCGGTCCTCCATCACCTTCTGGGTGATGTCGACCGGGAACCCGTAGGTGTCGTGCAGCTGGAACGCGAAGTCGCCCGAACCCCTGAGTGCCTCGGCACCGGGCTTCGCCGTGCGCAGGTACTCCTCGAGCCGGACCATGCCCTGGCGGTACACGGTGGCGAAGGACTCCTCCTCGCCCCGGATGACCGCGCGGCACTGGCCCGCGTTCTCGCGCACCTCGGGGTACGCGTCGCCCATGACCTGTCCCACCAGGTCCACCATCTCGAAGAGGAAGGGCTTGTCGAGCCCGAGCTCGTACCCGTCGCGGGCCGCGCGGCGCAGGATCTTGCGCACCACGTAACCGCGCCCCTCGTTGGACGGCAGCGCGCCGTCGGCGATGCAGAACGTGATCGCGCGCACGTGGTCGGCGATGCGCCGCATGCGGATGTCGCGCTGCGCATCGGTGCCGTAGGACTTGCCGCTCACCCTGCCCAGGTGCTCGAGGTAGGGCGTGAACAGCTCGGTCTCGAAGTTGTTCTTGCGACCCTGCAGCACGGCCGCGATGCGTTCGAGGCCGAGGCCCACGTCGATGTTCTTTTGCGGCAACGGCTTCAGGGAGCCGTCCACCTGGCGGTCGAACTGCGTGAACACGCAGTTGCCGATCTCCGTGAACCGGTCGCCCGGCAGCTCCTTCAACCCGTCCTTCTTCGGCAGGGGCTCGCCCGGACGGCCGTCGTAGTAGATCTCCGAGCACGGTCCGCACGGTCCATTGGGTCCCTTCGAGGGTGCTTCCGCGGGCCAGAAGTTCTCCTTCTCGCCGAAGCGGAACACGCGCTCCGGCGCGAGCCCCACCACCTTGGTCCAGATCCCGAAGGCTTCGTCGTCGTCCGTGTAGACGGTCACCACCATGCGCTCGGCGGGGATGCCCAGTGCGTCACGGAAGAACTGCCACTCCCACGGGATCGTCTCCTGCTTGAAGTAGTCGCCGAAGGAGAAGTTGCCCAGCATCTCGAAGAAGGTGTGGTGGCGCGGGGTGTAGCCCACGTTCTCCAGGTCGGGCACCCGGAGGCACTTCTGAGAGGTGGTGATCCGCTTCCAAGGCAGCGCGCCCTTGCCGAGGAACATGTCCTTGAACTGGTTCATCCCTGCGCCGGTGAAGAGCAGGGTCGGGTCGTTGGCGGGCACCAGCGAGTCCGAGGGAAGGATCTTGTGGCCGCGCTCCTCGAAGAAGCGCAGGTATCGCGAGCGGATCTCGGCAGCGGAGAGCATCCGGGCCAACCTACCGTGCGCGCAGCGCCGATCCAACTGGAACGGGAGGCACCCCTCAGGGCAGCCAACCGTCCAACGTGCCCACCGTGCGGCCACTCAGGACCCGCACGGCGGCACGGTCAGGCCTTCAGTCGTCCTCGGCCCCGTCGCTCGTGCTGGCGGAGGACGGACGCGGTGCCGGTGCACCGGGACGAACCGGTGCCTGCGGGCGTGCGGCTCCAGCTGCAGCAGGGGCGGGCGCAGCGCCCACCGGAGGACGCACCGCCGGGGCCGCGGGCGTGCCTGCGCCGTTCGAGGCAGGAGCCGGGGCCCCCGCGTTCGCGGTGGCCGCAGGGGCTGCCGAGGCACTGGCCCCCGGCACTGCTGCCATGACGACCTTGACCAACTGGTCCTCGATCTCCTTCGCCAGGCTCGGGTTCTCCTTGAGGAAGTCGCGCGCCTTGTCGCGCCCCTGGCCGAGCCGGTTCTCGCCGAAGCTCACCCACGTGCCGGTGCGCTTGAGGACGCCCTTCTCCACGCCCAGGTCGAGCACCTCGCCGAGGCGGTTGATGCCCTCGCTGAAGAGGATGTCGAACTCGCACTTCTTGAAGGGCGGTGCCATCTTGTTCTTCACCACCGTGGCCTTGGTGCGGGCGCCGATCGGTTCCTCGCCGTCCTTGATCTGGCCGATGCGCCGGATGTCGATGCGCACGGACGAGTAGAACTTCAGCGCACGGCCACCGGTCGTGGTCTCCGGGCTGCCGAACATCACGCCGATCTTCTCGCGGATCTGGTTGATGAAGATCAGGCAGGTGTTGGACTTGGCGACGAGGGCCGTGAGCTTGCGCAGGGCCTGGCTCATGAGCCGCGCCTGCAGGCCCACGAAGCTGTCGCCCATCTCGCCCTCGATCTCCGCCTTGGGCACGAGGGCCGCCACCGAGTCGACGACGATCACGTCGACGGCGCTGGACTTGACCAGCGTCTCGGTGATGTCGAGTGCCTGCTCGCCGTGGTCGGGCTGGCTGATGAGGAGCGAGTCCAGGTCCACGCCCAGGCGCCGCGCATACTGCGGGTCCAGGGCATGCTCTGCGTCGATGAAGGCGCACACGCCGCCCGAGCGCTGCGCGTTGGCGATCACGTGCAGGGTGAGGGTCGTCTTGCCCGAGGACTCCGGGCCAAAGATCTCGATCACGCGCCCGCGGGGCAGGCCGCGCCCGCCCACGCACAGGTCGAGGCCCAGCGAGCCCGTGGAGATGCCGTCCACCGGTGCCTTCACCCCGTCGCCCATCCGCATGATGGAGCCGTCACCGTAGTTCTTCTGGATGGCGAGGATGGCGTCTTCCAACGCCTCGTTCGTGATGGGCTTGCGGACGTCTTTCGTGGGCTTCATGGGTCCGTCCCTCCCTGGGGACTCGTCGATGGATGGTTGGGGCGACGGCCTGACTGCTGCCGGCCGCCCGGTAGACAAGGAAGCACCTTAACGACGACCCTTACAAAAGCCAAACACTTTCCGTGGATCCGTTGGCGCCGCCGTCAGGATGTCGCACCGAGGGGGCGGAACACCCCGCTGCCGCTGCCCGAAAATCCCCGGCGACTTCCTCCGCGCGCGGCAGCCGCGTCGTAAGAACTGCCACCAGCCGTGCACCCCATGAGCGGATCCAACCCACCCTCCGTCTGGCGCCCGCTCGCGCCGCTCTTCGTCCTGGTCGCCGTCTGCGTGGCACTGCTGCTCCTGTTGCCGGAGTCGCGGCAGGCCGGGGGCCCGGTGCCGCAGGACACCAGCCTGCTGAGCAGCACCCCGCTGCCGCCGCGCAAGGGAGCCGATGGGCCGCGGTTCCGCCGCGTGCGCGCCGCCGAGTCGGGACTCAGCTTCCGCAACGAGCTGCGCAAGGAGAACACCTACACCTACCTCACGAACGGTGCCGGGCTCGCCGTGGGCGACTACGACCGCGACGGCCTTGCCGACGTGTACCTCGTCTCACAGGACGGGCCCAACCGGCTCTACCGCCAGGTGCGCCCGTTCCAGTTCGAGGACGTGACCGTGGCCGCAGGCAAGGTGGACGGCGGTGCGGCCTGGGGCACCGGCGCGACCTTCGCCGACATCGACAACGACGGCGACCTCGACCTCTACGTGTGCAACCTGGAGGCGCCCAACCGCTGCTACCGCAACGAGGGCAACGGCACCTTCACCGAGGTGGCGCAGCAACTCGGCATCGCGCACACGGGCGCATCGATGATGGCGTCGTTCGCCGACTACGACCGCGACGGCGACCTCGACCTGTACCTGCTCAACAACCGCGCACTCCACGCCGGCTGGTCCCTCACGCCCGAGGTGCTGGCCGACCTGCGGGCACCCGCGGACACGGTGCGCCGCCCGGACGCGATGGTCCCCACCGAGCGCGACCTGCGCGGCCCGTTGGCCCAGTGGTTCTTCGGCGGTCGCGCGCTCCCGCCCACGGCACAGGTGCCCGACGCACTCAAGGAGCACTTCTTCTCCGCGCACGGCCGCATCTACATGGCCGGCCAGCCGGACGTGCTGTACCGCAACGACGGCAGCGTGTTCCGCGACGTGACCAAGGGCTCCGGCCTCGGCGACCAGGGCATGGGACTCTCCGCGACGTGGACGGACCACGACGAGGACGGCTGGCCCGACCTCTACGTCGCCAACGACCTCGAGTCGCCCGACACCCTTTGGCGCAACCGAGGCGACGGGACCTTCGAGGACGTGACCGTGAGGGCCCTGCCGAGCACCGCGTACTACGGCATGGGAAGCGATGCCGCCGACGTGGACAACGACGGCAGGATCGACCTCTTCGTCGCCGACATGAGTGCCACCACCCACCGCATGGCCAAGGTGCTGATGGGCGACATGGACCGGCAGCGCCACTTCCTGGTGCACTCGCGCCCCGCCCAGGTCATGCGCAACGCGCTCTACCACAACACGGGCACAGGACGCTTCGAGGAGGTCGCCCACCTCGCCGGTGTGGCGAGCACCGACTGGACGTGGAGCGCGCTGTTCGGGGACCTCGACAACGACGGGTACAACGACCTGTTCGCCACCAACGGCATCGCGCGGTTCGACATGAACCCGGACATCGAGGAGAAGGTCCGCGAGCTGTGGCGCCAGGACCGGCAGGCGGAGGCCATCGCGCAGATCCGCTCCGTGCCCGCCGTGCCCGAGCGCAACCATGCGCTGCGCAACCTCGGCAACCTCCGGTTCCAGCGCATGGGTGCGGACTGGGGGCTCGACCTGCAGGCGGTGAGCCACGGTGCCGCCCTCGTGGACCTCGACCGCGACGGCGACCTCGACGTCGTCGTCAACAACTTCCAGGAGGAGGCAGGCGTCTGGGAGAACGTCGGCACCGACGGGCGCGCCGTCGTCGTGCGGCTCGCCGGCACCCGTGGCAACCGCCAGGGCGTGGGCGCCCGCGTCGAGCTCACCACCGCAGCCGGGCTACAGGTGCGCGAGGCATGGCTCTCCCGCGGCTACCTGTCCGGGCAGGAGCCGCTGCTCCACTTCGGCCTCGGCAGCACCGACCGCGTGCGCGAACTCGTGGTGCGCTGGCCCTCGGGCTCGGTGCAGACGTTCACGGACCTCCCGGTCGACCGCGTCTACACCGTCACCGAGCCAGCCACCGGCGGCACGCGCTTCGACCGTCGCGCCACGCCACCCGCGGCCCCTTGGCTCGAGCCGATGCCGGGCGCTCCGGTGTTCGCACACCGCGAGCGCGAGTTCGACGACTACGCGGCCCAGCCGCTGTTGCCCCACAAGCTCTCGCAACTGGGTCCGGGCCTCGCGTTCGGGGACGCCGACGGCGACGGTGTCGACGAGCTGTACGTGGGCGGCGCAGCCGGCCAGCCGGGCGCCCTCTTCCGCCGCGAGGGCACGCGGTGGAGCCGTGTCGAGGGCGGGCCCTGGGAGTCCGGTGCCGAGGGCGAGGACATGGGCGTGCTGTGGTTCGACGCCGACGGCGACGCGGACCAGGACCTGCTGGTGTGCCGAGGCGGCGTGGAGGCCGGTGAGCGCACCGAGCTGCTCCGCGACATGCTGTACCGCAACGAGGGCGGGTTCCGCTTCGTGATCGACGAGTCCGCGCTGCCGGACGTGCGCACCGCGTCCAGCTCGGCAGCCGCAGCGGACCTCGACGGCGACGGCGACCTCGACCTCGCCTTGGGCGGGCTGCTGGTGCCCGGCGCCTATCCCGACGCCCCGCCCTCGCAGTTGCTGCGCAACGACGGCGGCAGGTTCACCGACGTCACCGCTTCGGCAGCTGCCCCGCTCGCGTCTGCGGGCATGGTGACCTCGCTGCTCTGGGGCGACGTGGACGGCGACGCCGACCAGGACCTGCTCGTCGCCGCACGCTGGCAGCCGTTGCGCCTCTTGCGCAACGATGCCGGCACCCTCGTGGACGCAACGGGACCGGCCGGGCTCGCAGGCACCTCGGGCTGGTGGAACGGGCTCGCGGCGCTCGACGTGGACGGCGACGGCGACACCGACTTCGTCGCCACCAACCAGGGACTCAACAGCAAGTACAAGGCGTCCCCGTCCCACCCCACCGGCATCCGCTTCCACGACTTCGACGGCAACGGGACCCGCGACCTCGTGGAGTCGAAGTACGAGGGCGACACGCTGCTGCCGGTGCGCGGACGCAGTTGTTCCAGCCAGGCCATGCCGTTCCTGGCGCAGAAGTTCCCCACCTACGACGCGTTCGCACGCAGCACCCTCGCGGAGATCTACCCCCGCGACGCGATGGAGCTGGCCGGCAGGGTCGAGGCGGTGGAACTGCGCAGCGTGCTGCTGCGCAACGACGGTGCAGGCCGGTTTGCCGTGGAGCCGCTCGACCGCGACTGCCAACAGAGCCCGGGCTGGGCAGCGGCTGCATGCGACCTCGACGGCGACCGCAGGCAGGACGTGGTGGTCGCCCAGAACTTCTTCACCCCGGAGCCGGAGACCGGCCGGTTCGCCGGCGGGCTCGGCCTGCTGCTGCGCGGCACCGGCACCGGTCTTGACCGCGTGCAGCCGCTCCAGGCAGGACTGGTCGCGCCCCACGACGGCAAGGGGCTCGGCATCGCCGACCTCGACGGCGACGGACGCCCGGACCTCGCCATGGCCGCCAACGACGGCCCGCTCACTGTCTGGCGCAACGCCACGGCAGCCGAGTTCCTGCAACTGCGCCTGCGCGGCCGACCGGGGAACCCGACGGCCGTCGGCGCGAGGGTCACCGCGAGGTGGCCGGATGGCGCGACCAGCACCCAGGAACTCCGCGCCGGCGGTTCGTGGCTGTCCCAGTCCACCGCAGCGCTCTGGTTCGCCGCATCGCCTGCCACCCTGACCGTCCGCTGGCCGGACGGCACCACCACCGAGCACGCAGTGCCGCCGGGGGGTCGAGCGCTGGAATTGCAGCAGCCCTGACCCGTTCCACCGGGTGGGCACGGACAGCTTCGTTGCCCGCCCTGCCGCGCCACCCTACAACGTCGCCCTCCCCGAGCACGACTTCCCCGCCATGAGCGCACCCTCGCCCGCCCTCACGTTCGCCGACCGCCACATCGGCCCCCGTCCCTCCGAGATGCAGACCATGCTGGCCACCCTCGGTGTCGCCAGCCTCGAGCAGCTGGTGGACAAGGCCGTCCCCGGGGCGATCCGCTGGCACGGCGTGCTCAAGACCCCCGCGGCGGTGAGCGAGGTCGATGCCCTTGCCGACCTGCGCACACTGGCCGTGCAGAACGTGGTCAACCGCACGTACATGGGCATGGGCTACCACGGCACCCACGTGCCGGGGGTGATCCAACGCAACATCCTCGAGAACCCCGGCTGGTACACCCAGTACACGCCCTACCAGGCGGAGATCTCCCAGGGTCGCATGGAGGCCCTGCTGAACTTCCAGACCCTGGTCATCGACCTCACGGGCCTGCAGGTCGCGAGTTGCTCGTTGCTCGACGAGGCCACGGCCGCGGCAGAGGCAATGACCCTGTGCAAGCGCGTGCACGAGCAGGGCGACGACCGCAACACGTTCTTCGTCGACGAGAACGTCCACCCGCAGACGCTGGCCGTGGTGGAGACGCGCGCCGAGCCGCTCGGCATCAAGGTCGTGGTGGGCGACCACCGCAGTGCACAGTTCGACGCCGACACCTTCGGCATCCTGTTGCAGTACCCGGGCAGCGACGGCCGCATCGACGACATCGGCAGCACCATCCGCCGCGCCCACGAGGCCGGTGCGCTGGCTGCCTGCTGCTCCGACCCGCTCTCGCTGACCCTGCTCACCCCTCCCGGCGAACTCGGCGCCGACGTCGTCGTTGGCTCGGCACAGCGCTTTGGCGTGCCCATGGGCTACGGCGGTCCCCACGCAGCCTTCATGGCCGCCCGCAAGGAGTACCAGCGCCAGCTCGCCGGCCGCATCATCGGCGTCTCCATCGACGCCACGGGCAAGCCTGCCATGCGCCTGTCGCTCGCAACGCGCGAGCAGCACATCCGTCGCGAGAAGGCCACCTCCAACATCTGCACCGCGCAGGTGCTCCTCGCGGTCATGGCCTCGATGTACGCCGTCTACCACGGCCCCGAGGGCCTGCGCCACATCGCCAACCGCATCCGCAGCCAGGCCACCTCGCTCGGTGCCGCACTGGCCGTGGCAGGCAACAAGGTCCACCACGTCACCGTGTTCGACAGCCTGCGCGTCACGCCCAAGCAGGGCAGCGCGCAGACGATGGCTGCCGCGCTCGCAAGGGGCATCAACCTGCGCGACTTCGGCGATGGCTCCGTTGGCGTGTCACTCGACGAGACGGTGACCGACAAGGACCTGGCCGACCTCGCAGCCGCGTTCGGCGCGGCCGCGCCCAAGGTCGCACCGGCACCCGCGCTGGGTGCCCGCGCGCGCAGCAGCGACATCCTGACGCACCCCACCTTCCACCGGTACCGCAGCGAGCACGAGATGCTGCGCTACATCCGCCGGCTGGAGGCGCGCGACCTCTCCCTCACGACGTCGATGATCCCGCTGGGGTCGTGCACGATGAAGCTCAACGCCACTACCGAGATGTTCCCGGTCACGTGGCCACAGTTCGGCGCACTGCACCCGTTCGTCCCCGTCGAGCAGGCGCGCGGCTACGCCGAGATGCACAGGCGGCTCGAGCACTGGCTCGCCGACGTCACGGGCTTTGCAGCAGTGTCGCTGCAGCCCAATGCCGGCTCGCAGGGCGAGTACACGGGCCTGCTGGTCATCCGCGCCTACCAGCGTGCGCGCGGCCAGACCCAGCGCACCGTCTGCCTGATCCCCAGCTCTGCACACGGCACCAACCCGGCCAGCGCGGCGATGTGCGGCATGAAGGTCGTGGTCACCGCATGTGACGACCACGGCAACATCGACCTTGCCGACCTCAAGGCAAAGGTGCTGCAGCACAGCAACGAGCTCGCAGCCCTCATGGTGACCTACCCGTCGACGCACGGCGTGTTCGAGGCCGCCATCAAGGAGATCTGCGCGCTCGTCCACGAGCACGGCGGCCAGGTCTACATGGACGGCGCGAACATGAACGCACAGGTGGGGCTCATGCGCCCCGGGGACCTCGGCGCCGACGTGTGCCACCTCAACCTGCACAAGACGTTCTGCATCCCGCACGGCGGCGGCGGTCCGGGCATGGGCCCCATCTGCGTGGCCTCGCACCTCGCCCCCTTCCTCCCTGGCCACCCCGTGGTGCGCACCGGCGGCAGCCAGGCGATCGGACCGGTCAGCGCCGCGCCGTGGGGCAGCGCATCGATCCTGCCGATCAGCTACGCGTACATCCTGATGATGGGCCCGGACGGCCTCAAGAAGGCCACCGAGGTCGCCATCCTCAACGCCAACTACGTTGCCAAGAAGCTCGAGGGTCACTACCCGGTCCTCTACACCGGCCAGAACGGGATGGTCGCGCACGAGTGCATCCTCGACATGCGACAGCTCAAGGCGTCCGCCGGCATCGAGGTGAGCGACATCGCGAAGCGCCTCATGGACTACGGGTTCCATGCGCCCACCATCAGCTTCCCGGTCGCGGGCACCATGATGATCGAGCCCACCGAGTCCGAGTCCAAGGCGGAGCTGGACCGCTTCGTCGCAGCGATGGTCTCGATCCGCGACGAGATCCGCGAGATCGAGCAGGGCAAGGCAGACAAGGCCGACAACCTGCTCAAGAACGCACCGCACACCGCCGAGGCGGTCACCGGCGAGACCTGGAAGCGTCCGTACTCGCGCGAGCGGGCGGCCTTCCCGGCACCGTGGACCCGCGAGCACAAGTTCTGGCCACCGGTGGCGCGCGTCAACGACGTGCACGGCGACCGCAACCTCGTGTGCGCCTGCCCGCCCGTCGCCAGCTACGCGCAGGCCTGAGCGGCCGCACGGACGACGTCAGCGGCCGGGCTCACCCGGTCGCTGGGCGCAGACCCGCTGTCGGAACGCCGGCACCGCACCAGGCCCGTCGGTCAGCAGCCCCTCGTCGAAGCAGAACATGGTGAGACCTGCATCGGCCACCACCTGCGCGAGTTCACCGTGCCGCAGCAGGAAGTCGGGGTTGCGCGGACGCCCGATGTGCTGCTGGCCGTCCATGAACGTGTCCCACAGCAGGATGCCGCCGGGCGCGACTGAGCCGAGGATGTCTGCAAAGCGCTCCCGCCAGAGGTAGTTGGTCACCACCACGGCACCGAAGGTCCGGCCGGCGAGGGGCCACGGACCGTTCTCGATGTCGGCCTCCACCACCTCGGTGCCGGGCAGGAGTCGCAGCGCGGAGGCGTCGCGGTCGAGTGCCGTCACGAGGTGCCCGCGCTGCAGGAAGAAGCGCGCGTGCCGTCCGGAACCAGCGGCCACGTCGAGCACCGTTGCACCGGGTGCCACCAGCCCCGCGAACCGCTCGACCCACGGGCTCGGTGCAGGGTGTGCGTGCATCTCAGAACGTGTTGCGGACGCGCACGCCGTTCGACGTGCCCAGCGAGGCCACGGGACCGGTGAAGTCCGCGGCAATCGCCTGCAAGTTGGCGCTGAGCCCGGCGATGGGCGGCACCAGCAGGGACGTGGTGGCGGTCCCGACGGGCGAGAAGCTGAGGCCCGCGGTGCCGACGACGTCCGTGAGCAGCGGGCAGGGCCCGTAGGGCACGGGCAGCGGCACGTTCTGCTGCGTGAAGCCGATCGCGAGCCAGCCCAGCGCAGACGCAGGCGCGCCACCCACCAGCACGTCGACGAACCGGTTCGTCCCGCTGGTGCGGATCGTGCCAGCCATGACCGAGGTGCCGCAGCTCGCGCCGTAGGACTCGGCCACGGAGCCGAGCGTCACGCCGTAGTACTGGGCGAGCGAGATCCCCATGGCCGTCCCCACGTCGCGATGGTCCTGCTCGGTGCCCCACGTGGTCCCGTCGGCGCCCCTGCCGTAGGTGCCCTCCCAGGTGATCGCCATCACCGGGTCCTCGGGGCTGGGTGACGTGAGCCAGCCGGGCACCGCAGTCCACCGGTCGTGCATCATCGACTCGACGTAGGGTCGCGTGCCCAGCGTGCTGTTCTGCGTCGTGCCGCGGGCCGTGAACGGACTGTTGGCCACGAGCGCGTCGATCCACCGTTGTTCTGCCGCATGGACCACCGGGATCACCCCGCTCGAGGTGGTGCCTGGCTGCCAGTTTGCGTTGGACACGTGCCGGAAGTGGAACGGGTACGCCACGTTGTGGGTCGAGTGCAGGTTGAGCAGCACCGAGACCGGGTTGCTGCCGGGTGCCGCCACCGTGCCCATGTACTGCTCGATGCGAGTGCGGAGCGCCACGATCTCGGGCACCGTGGACGCGTAGGGCGCGGACCACTGTTCCTCGAGGTTCACGGAGGTGGACGTGGTGCGGTAGTTGCCGAGGAAGACACCGTCCGGGTTGGGCATCGGCACCACGTGGACGATGGCGGCATCCATCAGCGCCTCGGCGAGGGGCGCCCCCGAGCCGAGCCACGCCACCAGGCCCTCGCAGGCAAAGTACGCCGGGGTCTCGGACGGGTGCACCCCCGCGTGGATCCAGACCCGCTTCTTGTCCGTTGCGGGCACCGAAGCGTCCGTGAACGTGAGCATGTGGATCGGGCGACCCTGGGCCGACGCTCCCAGCACCTCGGTCGCCACGCGCCGCGGGTGCGCGGCCAGCGACTGCAGCCATGCGTCCTTGCGCGCGACGGAGTACGGGAAGAACTTGGCGAGCCGGACGGCGCGGACGCCCGGCGGCGTCACCAGCGTGAAGCGGTGCTGGGAGGAGGTGTAGACGGGAACCGCGCTCACCGGGCAGCGCACGTAGGGCCCGAAGTTCACCCCGTCGGTGCTCAGCGACCAGACGGGCAGGATGATGTCCGTGTAGCCGGCGCTGGCGACGCGCACCTGCAGCGTGGTCCCTGCCGTGTCGAGGTTGCCGATCTCGCAGTGCCACCAGCGACGGAAACTGGTCGGCAGGGCCGCGTCCGAGTTGTCGTTGTCGACGGTGAGGGTCACCGTGAAGGTGGCGGCAGCAGTGCCTGCCGCGACCGAGGAGGACAGCAGCCGCATTGTCTCACCGGCCGCGTTGACCAAGGGCACCTGGGCACAAGCTGCCGTGCCGGCCCAGAGTGCCAGCGCGGAAGCGCGCAGCAGGGTTGACCAGGTCGAAGCGGACCTCGCGGTGTGCACCATGCCGGGAGGTTCCGCGACCCGGGCGACGGGGTCAACCAGCACCGTCGGGACCTGCCCCCGTGGACGACCTCAGGCCCCGCTGCCAAGGACGGCTCAGCTGCCCGGCTGCCGGTCCGGGTCGAGACCCTCGAAGTCGGCAATGGCACTGCGGGCCGCGGGCGGCACGGCCACCGGGCGGAACTCGCGGTCCACGTACACAAGCGCCGCGTGCCCGGTGGCCAGCACCAGTTGGTCGGCCCGCACCTCGTAGTCCATGGCAAAGCTGGTGTTGCCGAGGCGGCTGACCCGCGCGGCCACGGTCACGTCCATCCCCATCCGGCCGGGCTTGAGGTACCGCACCGTGGCCTCTGCCAGCACGAAGGGCACGTTGCCGCCCACCAGCAGGTCCAAGTGGCGGAAGTACTCGAAGCGCGCCTGCTCCATCAGGTTGAGGTAGACGGCATTGTTGACCACCCCCCACGAGTCGACGTCGACCCAGCGCAGCGGGGTGTTCACGGTGAATCGGTAGCTCATCGCAGGTGTCCTTCGGCGGGAGGAAAGTCCGGGTTGACGCGTCTTCGGTAGCATCCCACAGGGGTTCCGGAGCCGCATGAACAACCTTTCCTTCGCATGGGTCCTTTCCTTGCTCGCCGTCGCGGCCCCCTGTGTCCCGGCACAGGACCGCAAGCCGCTCACCGACCGCAGCGGCCTGCAGGTGGTCGAGGCCGATGCCGAGGACATGGACCTGCGGGTCACACCCGTCGTGCGCGCGGTGCAGAAGGCTGCCGACTCCGTCGTCAGCATCTACCTCGCCCAGCGGCAGGCGCTCGCCAACGGCGGTGCGATCGACGGCCAGGGCTCGGGCGTGATCCTCGACCAGGCCGGCTTCGTCATCACCAATTGGCACGTGGTCGCCACGGCGCTGGGTGACCCGAATGCGGTCGTGCAGTGCAAGTTGCGCGACGGCCGTTCCTTCGGCGCACGCATCCTCAGCAGCTCGCCGCAGCACGACCTGGCCCTCCTGCAACTGCAGCTGGGCACAGGCGACACCGTGAAGCCCATCGAGATCGGCAGGTCACAGGACCTCATGGTCGGCGAGACGCTGATCGCCATCGGCAACCCGCAGGGCCACTCCAACACCGTCACCAGCGGGGTGCTCTCCGCCACCGGACGCTCGATCCGCGTGCGGACGCCAGACGGTCGTGCACGCGAGTACAGCGGGTTGCTGCAAACCGACGCCGCGATCAACCAGGGCAACAGCGGCGGCGCGCTGCTCGACATCACCGGCAAGCTCATCGGCGTGAACAACGCGATGGCCATGGGAGCGGAGAACATCGGCTTCGCCATCCCGGTGGACACCGTGCGCGAGGTGTTCGAGAAGGAACTCATCGCCTCGGACAGCTTTGCCCAGGCACTGGACAGCCCGTGGCTCGGCATCGAGCTGGACGAGCGCGAGGGCACGTTGGTGGTGAGCGAGGTCGGCCCAGGCAGCCCTGCTGCCCGCGCGGGTGTGCGCAAGGGCGACGTACTGAGCGGGATCGGTGCCGATGCGGTTGGCTCGCGGGTGGACTACCTGCGCCGCCTCCTCGGCGCTCCTGCCGGCAAGCCCTTGCAGCTGCGGCTCCAGCGCGGCAACCGCAAGGTCGAGGTGGAGGCACTCCCCACCACGCGTGCCACGCACGTGGTGGCGACTGCCAGCGGTCTCGTGCTCGAGGAGGTCCGAGGCGACCAGGACGCAGAGCTGCTGCGTCAGGCCACGCTCACCTTCTACCGGGCTGCCGGTGCCCGTCGCGTGCGCCTGCTGCCCGTGGCGCTGCGCGTGACCGAGGTGCAGCCGGACAGCCCTGCTGCCGAGCTGGGCATCCAGTCCGGCGACGTGCTCATCGCACTTCAGGGCCGCAGCAACTGGGGCAACCGCATGGACATCCGCCTCGACTCCCTCTCGGACCTCGCCCAGAAGCTGCAACAGCTCGGCGGCCAGCAGGTCGGCATCGTGGTCCTGCGCGACGGCAAGGACCTGGAGGGCCCGCTCGACGTCCGCGAGCTGCCGCGCTGAGCTTCAGCGCCACACCCACCGCGTGCGCGCGAGCATGCTGAAGGTCGTGGCGAGGTCGGGGTCCATCAGGTTGGGCAACTCGCCGAGGCCGCGCCGCACCGCGGGCCGTGCGAGCACCCTGCGCAGGTCCACCAGGGAGAGTCCCTCGAGCATCAACCAGCCGCGCGGGTCGGCCACGGCGCGGTACACCCCGTGTGGACCCCGTGCACCTGCGTGCCAGAGGATCGGCAGGCCTGGTTCGCCGCGCAACAACTGCTCCACGAGGCTGCGCTCCAGCTCGCGCACCACCCGCGACACGGACTCGCGCGGGTTGCGCACCAGGTGCTGGCGCAGCGCAGGCAACACGATGCCTCCAGTGACCCAGGCCCGTTCGAGCGGTGACGGTCCCTCCACCTCGGACTCCCCGAAGCGCAGCATGCCGAACGCCGGGTCGAGTCGGTGGACGATGGCATCGGCAAGCTGGTCTGCTGCGCGCGCGCAGACCGGGTCGTCGGCGTGGGCGAGCCAGGCCTCCAGCTCTGCGAGCGGCCAGGCGTGGTCCCGCGCACGGTCGTGCTCGCCCTCGCCGTCCGGAGGGTGCGCTGCGAGCGCGCGGGCGACGGCGCCAGCACCGGCGACGAGTTGGTCGTCCCCCGTGGCGAGGCCGACCCAGAGCATCCCGGTCAGCCAGGTGTGGCCCGGTTCGGGCCGGCCCGAGCGATGGTCGGTGCCGTGTGCGTGCGGCAGGCCCGTGTGCCGGTCGAGGTCCCGGTCGAGGGTGTGGCGTGCACAGCGCCATGCCCGCGCGAGGCACTCGGGGTCCCCGGTCGCGAAGTGCATGCGGAGCCAGCCGAGTGCAGTGTCGTACTCGAGGTTGGTGACCACGCCGCGGGATCGCCCGTAGTCGCCGGCGCCGCGCCGCCCGGGCAGCTCCACGAGCGCAGGCGCCGTCGCGACGAGCAGGCTCCGGTGCGCGGCTGCGATGCCCTGGTCCGGCGGCACGAGCCCTGCGCGCTCCCACGCGGAGCGGGGCACGCGGACGGCGAGCCTGCGCCGCAACCAGTCCTCGTCCCAGTCGAGCAGTGCCTCCCCTGCACGGTAGGTCTCACCCTCGTGCTCCGTCGTGCGCAGGAACAGGCGGCGCGTGCGCGTCTCGGTCCTGCCGCACGCATGGTGCCAACGCTCCACCTGCAGCTGCACCCCGCCGTCGCACAACGACTCCTCGCGCTCCACACGCACGAGCGACCCACCGTCGGGACTCGGACCCGTGCCGCCGGAGCAGACCCGCGCACTGCCCGAGGCACCGGCCACCACCAACTCCACCCACACCGTGCCGTGCACCGGGTCCGGCCGCACCTGCAGCTGCCGCCACTGGAACTGCGCACCGTCCTGGTCCTCGAGCCGCATCCCCCGCGCCACGCCCTTGGCAGGGAGTGGGACCCCGAACCGAACCGGTTCCGGGGTGCCCGCGTGGAAGGTGAGCAGGGTCTGCAGGACACACAGTGCGAGGGTCGCCATGCCCCACGGTGCGTCCTCCGCGGCTGCAGTCGCACGACTGCGGCAGATTCCTAGGGCTCTTCCCAGCGCGACTGGAAGTGGGTGCCACCGTGTTCCAGCCAGTGGCGGAAGCTGTCGTGGTAGGGCGCAACCAGCCGCTCTCGCAGGCGGTCGCGCGGCACCCAACACACCTCCAGCACCTCGCCGCCTGCATGCGGCTCGCCAGTGGACTCGCCCACCTCGAAGAAGAAGGAGCGCCACGCGTAGCGGCGCGTGCCGGACTTGACCTTGAGGCCCTCCTGCAGGAACAGCAGCCGTGGCGTGCCGCGGAGTTCGAGGTGGGTCTCCTCGCGCAGTTCGCGCACCAGGGCCTCGTGCAGCAGTTCGCCCGGCTCGACCTGCCCACCCGGCAGGTCCCACGTCGAGGTCAGCACCCCGCGCACGACGCGCTCGTTGCGGACCATGAGCAGGTGGTCACCGCGCCACACCAAGGCGAACGCGCCGAGGAAGTCGTCCTTGCGCAGCTGTGGCTCGCGGAAGTCGGAGGCATCGGCCGGGTCCGGTGGCTTTGAACTCATGGCAGCAACGAGGCATAGGACTCGACCAGACGCTGCGCCAGCCGCCCGGGAGCGAACTCCGCGGCACAGGCAATGCCCTTTGCGCCCAGCGCACTCGCGCCCGCAGGGTCCTGCCGGAGCCGGTCGAGGGCCGCACGCAGCCCGCGCGGTCCCTCGGCCTCCGGCACCAACACGCCCACGCCCCAACTGGTGAGCACGTCCCGCACCCCCGGCACGTCGCAACCCACCACCGGCACGCCGGCGGCAAACGCCTCCACGGCCACGAGCGGACAGCCTTCGCGCACGCTTGGCAGGACCACGGCATCGTAGGCGGAGAGCAGGGGCTGCAGGTCGGGGCGGGTCCCGCGGAACGAGACATTGTCGCCCGCCGTGGATCGCAGGCGCGCCTCCTCCGGGCCACTGCCCCACACGTCGCCATGGACACCTTCGAGTCCCTGCAAGGCGGCCACGAACCACTCCATGCGCTTCACGGGCACGAGGCGCCCCACCGCGGCCACGCGGAACTCCGAGGACCCGATGCCGAGCGCGAGGCGCGCATCCGCACGGGACTCCACCGGTGCCAGCGGCACGGCAGGACGCGCGACCTCGAAGCGCTCGCGTGGGGCGATGCCCAGTGCCGCGAGTTCGTCGGCACACGAGGGGCTGACGGCAACGAGCAGGTCGGTGCGCTGCGCCCATCGACGCTCGAGCCACCGGAACCCCGCAGCGACCACCGGGTGGAAGTAGTCCGCCAGCACGTGGCCGTGGTAGGTGTGCGCGAGCACGGGGGCGCTGCGCAACGCGGTGCGCACCAACGCACCGGCCTTGGAGGTGTGGCTGTGCACCACGTCGGGCTGCCACGCGGCGGCAAGCGCCTGCAACTGCCTGCGGGCGCGGAGGTCGCGCAGCGGGTGGATGCCGCGTCCCATGTCCTCCACGACCACCCAGCCACCGCCGCGCACGCTGCCGGCGCGCACGGCCTCGGGCACGAGCCGTGGCACGCCACAGCCCTCGGGGTCGAGCGTCGACTCGCCAGCGTGCACCCGACCGGTCACCAACAACGTCTCTACGCCCATGGCGCGGTGCGCGTGCCAGAGTGCGACGGCCTGCCGGGTCGGTCCGCCCAGGTTCGGGCGGGTGAGCACGCGCATCACGCGCACGGCAGCAGCGCCTCCTCGCGCGCTCGCAGGTGGTGCTCGAAGGCCAGCAGCAGGTAGAGGCCGTGGCCGAGGTCGGCGCGAGCACTGCGGTGCAGGTCGAGGGCACGGGTCACCCCCTCGGGTCGCAGGTGCGGGCGCGCGAGCGTGCGGCGGTCCCGCAGCAGGTCGAGTGCTTCCGGGCACTCGCGGAACCAACGGTCGAGGGGCAGGGCCATGCCCTGCTTGCGGGCGCGCAGGACCGAGCTGGGCAGCACACCTGCGAATGCAGCGCGCAACGGTGCCTTGCCGAGCAGCGTCCGTGCGGGCTGCGCAGCAGCCCACGCCACCACGTCGCGGTCGAGGAACGGGCACCGACCCTCCACGCCAGCCGCCATCGCGCCCACGTCCAGCTTCACCAGCAGGTCCTCGCGCAGGTACTCGGCGCACTCGCGCCGTGCAGCGAACTCGATGTCGACGGGAACCGGGCAGGACTCAGGCTCCCAACCGTGCTGCAGCACCAGCCGGCAGAAGGCAGGCGGCACCACTTCCAGCAACGACCCATGTGGGTCCGCGGCACCTGCTGCACGCAGCCAGCGCGCAACGGTGCCAGTGCCCCACGCACCAACCAGCGGTGCCGCCAGCCGTGCGAACCGGGCCCACGTCTGCAGCTGGGCAAGTGCACGGTGGCGCCGGTAGCCGAGGAAGCACTCGTCCGCTCCCTCACCGGAGAGCAGCACGCGCACTCCGTGCGAGGCCGCGGCACGCGCAACGGCATGCAGCGCGAGCACGGATGGGTCGCCGAGCGGCCTGCCCCAGGTGCGCGTGAGGAGCGGCAGGCAGCCCAGCAACGCCTCGTCACCGTCCACCTCGTGCAGGCGGTGCCCGAACCGGGCGGCCACCTCGCGGGCGCGCACTCGTTCTCCCTCCGGTGCGCCTGCCGCGCGGAACTGGAACACGTCCAGCGCGGTGCCCTGCTGGCCGAGTGCCGCAGCCAGCACCGAGCTGTCCAGACCGCCGGAGAGGCACAGGCCCACGCGCACGTCGGCGCGGGCACAGCGGGACACGGCACCGACCACCAGTTCGCGCAGCGGTGCCGTGGCAGCAGCAGGCGCAACAACCCGCGGCCTTGCCTCGACTCGCCCACCCGAGACCGTCGCCCAGCCGTGCGTGCGGTCCCAAGGCACCATGACCTGCGTCGGATGACCCGCCACGGGACCGCTGCCGCGCGTCCAGTAGGTGCTGCCGCGCCAGGCATCCGCAGGTTCGTCGATTCCCAGCGCGCGCAACGCTGCGGGCGTCGATGCGATCGCGACGGTGGCCTTCCCGTCGAACCCGCGGAAGAGCGGCTTCTCCCCCAGCGGGTCCGCGTACACGTGCACCACGTCCTCCTGCGCGTCGACCACGAGGGCGCAACCGTGGCCGTGGAACCTGGCGGCAGGCGATCCCGAGGCTGCTGCAAGCAGCGGCAGCCATGCGTCGTTGGGCAGCCTTTTGCGCGCCCCGAGCCTTGGCCTCATGCTGGCCCACACGTCGCGCGCGTTGGTGACGGCGCCGTTGAACGCCACGGCCCATCGCCTGCCGCGCAGCACGAGGGGCTGGGTCGACCGTGGCTCGCTCACCGCCAGGCGGGCACAGCCGAGGACCCAGTTGCCGTGGCGCACCCAACGGGTCCCGTCGGGCCCGCGTGCCCGCATGGCCCCGAGCGCTCGGCCGACAGGGCCGTCGAGTTCACCGTGGGTCGCGAGCAGCCAGTCGACCCGGACCGCGAGGATGCCGCACACGTGGTGCGGTTATCACCCGGCCGCGTGGGCGGTTCCAGTGTGGAACACGTCGAGGAGGTGGAAGTGCCATGCCAGCAGCGCCGCGTAGCCCACCAGCACCACCACCATGCCGATGCGCGCCATGACGAAGTTGCGCGTCAGCACCAGGAAGCCGGTGCAGAGCCCGACGCCCAGCGACTTCAGCACCAGGAACGGCAGCGGTCCGAAGCCGAGGATCTGGTCCACCAGCGGGTTGAGTTCCTTGCCGCCGTGGGTCAGGAAGAGCAGGGTGAAGACGGCGTCGAGCACGTTGAGGGCCACGATGCCGAGGGCGATGGCCAGGGTGTGCGGGCCGTGGAAGTCGGAGAACGTGTTGGGCGCGTCAGAACCGCGCCTGCCGCCCATCAACGTGTAGCGGCAGAACATCGGGGTCGCGTCGCGCCGGCGCTCGGGTGGACGCGAGGCAACTGCATGACCGCGAGGGGGTGTAAGGCTGCCGGACATGGTTGGCACCGTTTGTGTCACGGAAGACTACCCATTTCGTTCCAGATGCCCGAAAGTCGGCGTCGTCAATCCCGGAACGGGACGCAGCGACCCTCACTGCCCGCATGAGCATCCCCGAAGTCGTGGTCCAGGTCCGCGTGCGCGGCAGGCACCCATGGTTCTACCGCAAGATGGTCCGCAAGCCGGAGCGTGCGCTGCCGGCAGGTGGCATCGTGCGCGCGGTCGACCGCGACGGCCGTGTCATCGGCACCGGCTTCTACAACCCGCGCAGCGAGCTTGCCCTGCGCATCTTCAGCCCGGGCATCGTCGAGGACGCACCAGCCCACTTCGTGCGGGCACTCGCAGCAGCCACCCAGTTGCGCGAGCAGACCCTCGGCCTGCCGGCAGTGACCAATGCGTGGCGCGTGGTGCACGCGGAGGGCGACGGGTTCCCGGGTCTCGTGCTCGACCGTCTCGGCGACGCCTACGTGGCCCAGCTGAGCACCCTCGGGATGCAGAAGGTCTTGGAGCCGCTCGGCGAGTGGCTGCTCCAGCACCACCGCGGCGCGAAGTTGCTGCTCCAGCAGGACGAGGACGCACTGAAGCGCGAGGGCATGGAGCGCGTGCCCCGTCCCCAGCCCGTGGCGGTCGAGGTCCACGAGCACGGCCTGCGCTACGCGGTGCAGGCGGGCGGCGGCCACAAGACCGGGTTCTTTGCCGACCAGCGCGACAACCGGCTCATGGTCCGCAACCTGGCCAAGGGCCGCACGGTGCTGGACCTGTGTTGCAACGCCGGCGGCTTTGCCATGAATGCCCTGGCAGGAAAGGCCCGTTCCGTGGTGGCTGCAGACCTGGACGAGGCTGCCGTGGAGCAGACGCGGGCCAACCTCTCCCGCAACCAGATGCGCGCCGAGGTCGTGCATGCCGACGCGTTCGACCTGCTGCGTGAGCTCGAGCCCGGCAGCAAGGACCTCATCGTCCTCGACCCGCCCAAGTGGGTGCGGTCCAAGGACGAACTGGAACTCGGGCTCGCCAAGTACCGCGACCTCAACCGCCTGGCGATGGAGAAGCTGCCGCCCGGCGGATTGCTGGTGACCTGCTCGTGCTCCGGGTCGGTCTCCGAGGACTCGTTCCTCCGCACCCTTGCCGATGCTGCGGCACAGGCGCGGCGCGACCTGCGCGTGGTGGCGCACCGCGGTGCCGGCCCTGACCACCCGTTCGCGCTCGAGTGTCCCGAGACCCGGTACCTCAAGGTGATCGTGCTGCAGGCGCGCGGATGAGGATCGACGGGGCCGAGTGGGCGCGCAGGCTGCCACCAGCGCCCACCGCATGGGACCGGACCACGCAGCAACTCGCCGCCGTGCTCGCTCCTGTGTTCGAGCGCAACGGGGAGGACTGGCTGCTCTTCGTCGTCCGCCGCGCCGACCTGCGCACCCATGCCGGCCAGGTTGCCTTCCCCGGCGGCCGCGCCGAGCCCGGCGAGAGCCCGCTGCAGACCATGCTGCGGGAGGTCGGTGAGGAACTGGGTCTGCCGGACCGAGAGGTCCGGGTGCTGGGCGGCCTGCCTTCCCGCACCAGTTCCTCGGGCTTCCGCGTCCATGCCTTCGTCGGGCGCATCCCTGACCCGGCCCTGCTGCAGCCCGACCCTGCCGAGGTCGCGCGATTGCTCGCCCTGCCGTGGAGCCTGCTCCGCGACCCCACCCGGTGGGAACACCGGGCACCTCCGCCCGGCGCCAACGGCGTGCAGCACCCCGCAAGCCCGCACTTCGCCCATGCCGGGGAACTGGTGTGGGGCCTCACCGGCCGGTTCTGCTGGGACCTGCG
>JBEGVB010000013.1:0-15480 GCA_041178545.1 Planctomycetota bacterium | reverse complement strand
GTCGAACAGGTTCTGGCGCGCGTGGAGCACCTGCTGGGCCCGCGGCAGCGACCAGTTGGTCTCGCGGTAGCCCATGCCCGTCTTGCTGGCGCCGTTGAGGAAGTACCAGTCGGGCACGTTGAGGTAGACGCCGCGGCCCCTGCACCACTGGTAGAAGTCGCGGATGATGCCGAACTGGACCCACTGCGAGTCGGCAAGGCCCTTCTGCGACGGCGGCCTTGTGGCGGCATCGACGTCGCCCGGGTAGCTGCCGTCGTGCTCGAGCAGGTCGAAGCCCGTGCGCTCGAAGAACTGGTACAGCCTGCGGAAGTAGGTCTGGCCCCAGCCCGAGGCGAGGGCGGGTGCGTGCCCGAACACCTGGCCGCCCGGCTTGCCGGTCGCAGGGTTGATGCAGTTGTCCTGGTCGGGCTGGATGCGTCGGCTGCTGAGCAGCGAGTAGCCGCCCAGCTCGATGCCCTTGGATGCCGCGTGGGCGCGGAGTTCCTGCCAGCGTGCGAGGTTTGCCGGGCTCTCGTCCTCGATGTCGAATCCGCTCCCGAACGTGAGGATCACCATCTCGAACCCGACCTCGGCACACTGGTCGACTGCCAGGCGCACTGCAGCCGGGTCGGCGCTGCGCACGTGCATCATGAGGGGGTTCTCGGTTGCCCAGGGTGCGAGGGTGCGGTAGGTGCGGCAGAGGGTGAGCGTCCGGCGGGTGCGGTCCTCGCTGTCGTATGCGAGGACCCAGGTGCGGAAGGTGCGGAACGACGTGCCTGCAGCCACGGTCTGGTCCGGTCCGACGTCCGGTCCCACGTCCAGCAGGCAGCGCGTCTTGCGCTCGTAGTTGACCTGCGTCTCGTAGAGCGGGTCGGTGGTCCACCGCACGCAGTGGGAGCCGCCGTCGAGGCCGTTCATGGCATGGAAGGCGAAGTCGGTCTCCACGTGCAGGTTGGGCAACCGCACGTCGGTGCGCATCTCGTCGACGCGCGACTCCGGCTCCACCACGGCAAGCCGCACGGAGCGGAAGCCGTCGACGTCGACGGCAGCCCCTGTGCCGTTGTGCAGCTCGATCCACTGGCACCAGAGCGGCAACCCGTCGTACAGCTCGAAGTGCACCGTGGCACGCAAGCCCGCTGCGAGGCTCTCGGGTGCGCGGAAGTGGAGGCGCAGGTGGATGCCGCGCGGCGGCCAGACGGCATCGGGCGCGGCGTGACGCACGCGCTTCCACGCGAACCGTTCGGTGACCGGGCCCTGTTCGAGCTTCTCGAAGTGGAACGCGGCTGGGTCCGGCTGCATGGTGTCGAGCCACTGTGGCAGCAGGAATGCGTGGTTGGGCTGCCCCGTGAGGCCGCCGACCGGGACCTCCTTGCCGTCGAGGGTGAGGGTGCCGAAGGGGCGCACCGAGCGCACCAGCTCCTCGCCGTGCGGGCCCTGGCGGAGGGACACGAGGGCTGCATCCGGCGTGAGCCGGAAGGCGGCACGCAACAAGCCGTTGTCGAGGACCAGGTCCTTGCCGTCCGGGCTCGCCGTGGCGCGAGCCACGTGCGGGGAGGGGTCGACGAGGAAGTCCTGGGACGGGGACCTGCCGACCGCTGCGAGTGCCGCGAGGAGGAAGGCCGGGGCGAGGCGGTGCCGCATCGCAACACGATGCGGGTCACCAGCTGCGGACGCAACCGCGGCCCGACGGCACAGGATCGTTGCCAACGCCCGGGCCGTCTCCTGCGTAAGATCCCGCCGCGCCCGGCTCCCCTGGCCGGCAGTTCCTCGTCCCAAGGCAACGACATGAACCCGAAGCCGTTCCCCATGCTCCGCGCAGCACTGGCTGCCCTCGTCCTCGCCGCACTGGCGCCCGCCCAGCGCGCCCTCTCCCACGACGACTACGACGGCTGGAAGTCGCTCCGTGCCACCACGCTGTCGCTGGACGGCAAGTGGGTTGCGTACCAGGTCGAGCCCCAGTGGGGGGACGGCGTGCTCGAGGTGCGTTCGACGCAGTCCGACACCGTGTGGCGCCACCCGCTCGGCGAGGGTGTCCGGTTCTCGGCCGACGGCAGGTACGCGGTGTTCATGGTGGCGCGCTCCAAGGTCGAGCAGCGCAACAAGCAGCTCGAGGAGCTGAAGAAGAAGGCGAAGGAGAAGAAGGAGGGCGGCGCTGCGGCTGCCGCTGAGGCCAAGGAGGAGACCCCGGCCCAGGCCCCGGCAGAGCCCGCGGTCCAGCGGCCCGAGGGGGGGCGGCGCGGTGGTGCCGGCGGTCGCGGTGGCAGGGCCGGCGGCGGCCGCCCCGGTGCCGCACCGGCAGGCTCGCCTGCCCCGGCGGCGCCGGCGGAGGACACGACGCGCAGCATGGCGGTGCTCGACCTCGCCACCGGCAAGGTCGAACTCGTGGAGCGCGTGAAGGGATTCACGCTGGGTGAGGAGAGCAACCTGCTCGTCTACCACCTGGAGAAGCCGGCTCCCAAGAAGGAGGAGCCGAAGAAGGAAGAGACACCGAAGCAGGAGGAGGCAGCGAAGCAGGAGGGTGCGCCCGCTGCGGAGCCGGCCAAGGAGCCTGCGAAGGAACCCGCCCCGGCCGAGACGAAGCCTGCGGCCGAGGCGCCTGTTGCCGCTGGCGGCGAGGCGAAGCCTGCACAGCCTGCGCGCAAGGAGCCGCCCAAGGTCGACCCGCTGGAGAAGAAGCGCAAGGAGGGCACGGTCCTCGTGCTGCGCGACCTGACGGGCGCACGGCCCGAGCAGCGCATCGAGGACGTGGTGGGCCATGGCACCACGCGCAAGGAGCAGTGGATCTGGTACCACACGTCGGCCAAGAAGCCGAAGGAGGGCCAGACCCACGGACTGTTCGCGGTGCCCGGCGCGGGTGGCGATGCCGTTGTCGTGCTGGCGGGATTCGCCGACTACGGAAGCATCACCTCGGACCGCAGCGGCAAGGTGCTGGCGTTCACCAGCACCAAGGAGGACTTTGCGGCCGAGAAGCCGAAGAGCGACCTGTACGTGTGGCGGGGGACGGCAGAGCCCGCGCAGCGCGTGCTGCACGAGGGCACGCAGGGGTTCCCCCAGGGCCGGTTGCTCGGCACCTCGGCGAGCTTCACGCGGGACGGCCAGAAACTGACGGTTTCCTTCGGCCTGCCGCCGGAGGACGAGGTGCCCCAGGTCCTCGCCGACGAGAAGGTCGTGCTCGACGTCTGGCACTGGGACGACCCGCTCATCCAGACCGCCCAGGCGAAGAACCCCTCGGCCCTGCGCCGTGGCTCGTGGAGCGCCGTGCTCGACCTTGCCGACGGCTCGCTGCGCGTGCTCGGTGACGATGCCGTGGAGAGCTTCCGCCTGCTCGGCCCGGACGGCGCGTATGCCGTGGGCTCGGACGGGGATGCCTACCGCAAGCTGTCGACCTGGGACGGTCGCTACGAGGACGTGTACCTGACCGAGGTGAAGAGCGGCGTGCGCACGCGCGTGCTGGAGCGGCTGCGCGGCAACGTGTCCAACTCTCCCGGCGGCAGGTACCTGCTGTGGTTCGGGGAGGACCGCAACTGGTGGACGCTCGACACCGCATCGCGCCAGGTGCGCAACCTGACTGCTTCCATCGGCATCGACTTCCACCAGTCGGACGACGACACCCCGCAACCCGACCCGGCGCAGGGCGTGTGCGGCTGGACGTCCGGTGACCAGCACGTCGTGCTGTACGACGAGTTCGACCTCTGGCGGGTCGAGGTTGCGACCGGGAAGGCCGAGTGCCTGACGGCAGGCGCCGGGCGCGCCAAGAAGGTGCGGTACCGCCACAGCCCGCTGCCGCGCGACGACGACGAGGACGACGGCTCGCTCCCTGCAGAACTGCTGCTGGGTGCGCTCGACACCGAGACCATGGCCGAGGGCTATGCCATCGCGTCCCGCGACGCAGTCGGCGCGCCGGTGCAGGTCGTCATGGTGCAGCGCAACATCGGCGAGCTCAGGAAGGCGAAGCAGGCGGACCTGTACGCCTTCACCCTGAGCACCTTCTCCACGTGCCCGGACCTCTGGGTGTGCAGCCGGGACATGAAGGACCTGCGTCGCCTCACCGACGTGAACCCGCAGCAGAAGGACATCCGCTGGGGCAAGGCCGAGCTGGTGCACTGGGTCAATGGCGACGGCAAGCGCCTGAAGGGCGTGCTCGTCAAGCCCGACGGGTTCGACCCGGCCCGGAAGTACCCGATGATGGTCTACTTCTACGAGAAGCTGTCGCAGAACCTGCACAACTACGTCGCGCCTGCTCCCGGCACGTCACCCAATGCTGCGTACTACGTGAGCAACGGCTACCTGTGGTTCATGCCCGACATTGTCTACGACGAGGGCTACCCCGGTGAGAGCGCCGTGAAGTGCGTGGTGAGTGGCGTGCAGCACCTCATCGCCCAGGGCTTCGTGGACGAGAAGGCGATCGGTGCCGCGGGCCACAGCTGGGGCGGCTACCAGACCGCATTCCTGGTGACGCGCACGAACATCTTCAAGGCCGTCGAGTCCGGCGCGCCGGTCTGCAACATGCTCTCCGCCTACGGCGGCATCCGCTACGAGACCGGCATCTCGCGCCAGTTCCAGTACGAGATGACCCAGTCGCGCATCGGCGGCACCCCGTGGCAGTTCCCGCTGCGGTACCACGAGAACTCCCCGATCCACTTCGCCGACAAGGTGCAGACGCCCGTGCTGATCCTGCACAACGACCAGGATGGCGCCGTGCCGTGGACGCAGGGCATCGAGTACTTCATGGCGTTGCGACGCCTCGACAAGGAGACCTACCTCTTCAACTACGTGGGCGAGGGCCACGGCCTGCGCAAGCGCCAGAACATGAAGGACTGGTCGCGTCGCATGAGCGAGTACTTCGACCACCACCTGCGCGGGGCGCAGCGCCCACAGTGGATGGAGCAGGGCGTCCCCTTCCACGAGCGCGACCGCGAGAAGCTGGCGACGACGCCCAGCTACCACGAGGTGAGGAAGGCGGTCGAGGAGGCCAAGCCTGCCGAGAAGCCTGCGGAGTCTCCTGCGGGTGAGGCGCCCGCGGCAGGCGAACCGGCGGCCAAGCCGGAGTCCTCGGGCGGCGCGAAGTAGCCCGAGGCCTGTGTAGCCTGGGTCTGTGTAGCCTGGGTATGGGCCCGGGCGAGCGCGCGCCCCGTCGCGGGGCGCGCAAGCTGTTCAGCCCTGCAGGGCCTTCTCGACGGCGGCGCGCAGTTCCTTGCTGTCCGGTGCCGTGCCTGCGGACCAGAACCCCAGCACGGTGCCGTCCTTGCCCACGAGGTACTTGCAGAAGTTCCAGTTCGGCAGCTTGCCGGTCTGTTGCTGCAGCGCGGCGTAGAGCGGGCTCTGGGTCGGGCCTGCCTTGACCGACTGCTTCTCCAGCAGTGCGAAGTCGACGGCGTACTTCGAGGTGCAGAAGGAACGGATCTCCTCGGCGCTGCCCGGCTCCTGGCCGCCGAAGTCGTTGCACGGCACGCCGAGGACGACGAGCCCCTTGTCCTTCATCTCGGCGTGCAGGGCCTGCAGGCCCTTGTACTGCGGGGTGTAGCCGCACTCGCTCGCCACGTTGACCACGAGGGTGACCTTGCCCGCGAGGCCCGAGAGCGGCATGTCCTTGCCGTCGAGGGTGCGGACGTTGAGGGCGTGCACCGAGGTGGCGGGCGCTGGGGTGTTCACGGGGGTGTTGGCTCCGGTCGTGGTCGTGGGGGTGGAGGGGGCCGAGTCGCAGGCTGCACAGAAAAGGGCTGTGGCTGCGAGGAGTGGGATGGCGTTCATGGGCGCGGTTTCGAACGGCTGTTGCGCCCGGATGCGCGGCGCCTCAGGCCGTGAGCGCGATGAGGGAGTTGTAGGTGAAGTGGGCCAGGATGCAGGGCCAGAGGCTCCCCGAGCGCTCGCGCAGGAAACAGAGGTAGACGCCGATGCCCACGTGGAAGGGCAGGGCCAGGGTCACGCCGTGGCAGAGACCGAAGGCTGCGCCGGTGGCCACGATGCCCTGGAACCGACCGAGCAGCGCGAGGAAGCGGCCCTGCACCACGTCGCGGAAGGCAATCTCCTCGAACACCGCGGGACAGAACCCGATGACGAACAGCATCCAGCCGGTGCCCAGCAACTCGCGCATGCGCAAGAGCATCGCGTTGGCCTCGCCTTCCTTGTCGATGAGGCCCACGTAGAGCGTGGCGAGGGCGAAGAGCGCGACGGCCACGACCAGCGCCTCGGCGAGGAAGCGCGGTGCCGTGCGACGGAACCCGCGGAAGGCGAACGGGCTGAGTGCGCCTGCGAACAGCACCACGAGCACCCCGGTGGCCAGCGAGGAGAAGGGCATGAACAGGGTCTGTGCCTCGCCCTCGAGCGCGAGGTTGGCGAGGGCCGGTGGCACGAGGAACGCCGCCATCAGCAGGCCCAGTTCGAGGAAGGCCGCGTTGGACCACCGGTTGTGGACCTCGGTGCGGACCCGCTGCACGGCACCGGGCGCCATCACGTGGTGCACCGGGATGTCTGCCTCGGTCGACGCGCCGCGCGCGAGCGGGAGCTCGATGCGGCCTTCTGCGTCCCGCGGCAACTGCGACGGCAGGAATGCGTCCTTGGGCAGCACGCTCGGGCCCGACAGGTCCTCGAACCGCGCCGGCAGTTCCGGCTGTTGTCGCGGCACCGCGACCCATGCACCACAGCTGCAGCGCAGGCGGAACCCGCCCATGTCGCGGTGGATGCGCCACGGCTTTGCGCAGGCTGCGCACGTGGTCTCGACGGACTCCACTGCGGCCAGTGGCTGGTTGGGTGGCCACTGGGCGACCACCGGCAGCTGGGGATCGCCGGGGTCGGCGCCTGGCTGCGGTTCGCCGTGAGGCTCGGCTGGCTCGGTCACTGCTGCTTCTTCCCGCTCTCCATGGCCATCGTGATGCGCGCTGCCGTGATGCGGCCGGGTACGCGCACCTTCACCACCCCGTCGGGTCGGGTGACCAGGGCGCGCAGGCTCACGAGTCGTTCGCCCGCGAACCTGCCGTCCCCGTCTTCCAGTCGCACGTAGACATCGTTGCCCTCGCGCACCACCTGGATGCGTGCCCGCGCGGCCTCGTCGGGAGCCGCTGCGAGGAGCTGGTCCCAGGCCTCGGTGCCGGCGGGGTGGCCGGGGCCCCTGCGGACCTCCACTGCGTAGTCGCCCCACGAACTGGAGGCCTCGAGTGTGAGCAACTCGCCGAACGCGCCAGTGTCCTTCTGCAGCCCACCAGCGCCTGCCGAGAGCAGTCGGTCCAGCAGGCCCGAGGTCCACGCCATGAGCAACACGCCGAGGACGAGCAGGGGGAGTGCCACGACGATCTCGCGCCGTTGCAGCAGGCCACGCCAGGGTGGTGGCGGTGCGGCCTCGGTGGGGACGTCGCCGACCCTGCGTTCGCGCAGCCGCGAGACGGCTTCGACAGTCGGCTGGCCGTCCGCTCCCAGTGCGCCGCGGAACAGGGTCTCGCTCACCCCGTGCTCGAAGACCATGGTGCAGCGGAGGGTCGACTCGACGGTGCCGTGCGTTGCCCGTGCAACCTGCTGCAGGATGGCAAGGAGCCTTGCCTGCTGCTCGGTGCCGAAGCCTGCGCCGGAGTGGCGTTCGCC
The DNA here is from genome assembly GCA_041178545.1 of Planctomycetota bacterium. Taxonomy (GTDB): domain Bacteria; phylum Planctomycetota; class UBA1135; order UBA1135; family UBA2386; genus JBEATZ01. The sequence goes on along the minus strand of JBEGVB010000013.1, from coordinate 7,926 downwards.
GTCCGGCATCAACGAGTAGCGCCCGCCGTCGCGCTCGAGCTCGAAGTTCCCGATCCCGAGCACGGACAGACGCGAGGAGGCCTCGACCAGTGCCTGCCCGTCGGCGATGCGGCCGTCCAGGATCCCGTCGAGCTGGACGCTCCGGGGCACGTCCTCGGTGATGTGGACGTCCTCAGCCACGGGATCCCCCGCGCAGCTCGGCAACGTCCACGAACGCCTGCCACTGCGGCATGCCAGGGCGCCACACGAGCGTGCCGCCGTCGATGCTGCCTTCCTCGAAGAGCCGCACGAGCCGCGTCGCACCGACGGGGCCGAGCCGTTCGTTGCCGCGTGCGAAGTGCCACACCTCGGGCTCGGGCGCCGGTGCTGGTGCGGGACCTGGGCTCGGCAGCGGCGGCGGTGTGGCAGGCAAGGCCCTGGTGCCGGTGTCCACGCCCAGCGCGCGGTCGTGGACCGTCAGGCGGCCGTGCACTTCCTCGTGCCGCTGGTCCGCGACCTGACGCTCCTTCTTGAGCTGCTCGCGCAACCTGCGGGCTTCCTCGTTGCGGCGTCGGTTGCGTTCTGCCTCGAGCTTCAGGTCCGGGACCAGCATCAACACGATGATCCCGAGGCAGTTGAAGAAGAACCCCATGAAGAACCAGCCGACAGCGCTGCGGCCCCGCTTGGGTGCGAGCACCGCGCACACGGTCCCGAACACGGCACCGACTACGAACTGGACCACGAGCTGGAGCACGACCTGGTCCATCTCGTCCATGGGTGCGAGGGAGATCATCACGGTTCCTCAGCTGTTTTGCCCGGGCCTGCCGAACAGGTCGACCACCTCGGTGATGCGGACCCAGCTGGCCATGCCCTGGCGCCAGACGAGGGTGTCGTCGCCGATCTCCTTGTTGACCCACATCTGCTGGAGCCGCGACTGGGCCACCGGCCCGAGCTGTTCGCTGCCGAGGGCGAAGTGCCACACCGGCTCTGCCCCTGCTGCCAGCTGAGGGGGTGTGCTCTGCGACGGTGGTGGGGTGGGTGCCGGGCCGGGCAGGGCGGCAGCCGTGTCCAGCCCCAGCGCCAGGTCATGGGCCCCGAGGCGCCCGTGCACCACGTCGTGGCGCTGGTCGGCGACCTGGCGCTCCTTCTTGAGCTGCTCGCGCAGGCGGCGTGTCTCCTCGTCGCGCCTGCGTTGCTTCTCCTGCTCCTCCTTGAGGTTGGGCAGCACGAAGATCAGCACGATGCCGAGACACTGGGTCGCCACGCCGATGAAGAACCACGCCACGGCGCTGCGGCCGCGGCTTGGTGCCACCACGGCGCACACGATGCCGAACACGGCATAGACGGCCAGCAACGCGACCAGCGTGATGATGCCGGTGAAGAGTTCCTCTGCGTCGTTCTGGAGCACGAGCATGAGGGTCGGAGGGTAAGGGCAGGGCAGTCCTGCACCAAGCATCAGGAGAGCAGCACCCGCCACAGCCATGCGCCCAGCACTGCGGCCAGCAGGGTCCAGCGGCCGAGGGCACGGAGGCGGAGGTGGAGGTCCAGGACGCGACCGCGCCGCAGCACGTCGAGGTGGACGGCCACGGCCCCGAGGCACAACAGTGCCACGGCGATGCCTCCGGCATGCAGTGCCGCCGCCTCGGCCAGCCGCCCTTGGACCGCCATGGCGGTGGAGCGCGTGAGGCCGCACCCCGGGCAGGCATGGGGGCCGAGCACGAGGTTCACCAGGCACTGCGGGCCCTCGACGCCCAGCCAGCGCGCGTGGTCCCGGTCGACGGTTGCGAGCGCCCCGAGCACGAGGACAAGGACGGGCAACAGCAGGTGGAGCACGGCCTCGCGGCGTACCGTCCGCACCGTGGTGCGGTTGGAGGTGGTGCACTGCCCGGGCGAGGCCATGCTGCGAGCGTAGGAGTCCGGCACCCGGTGCGGAACGGATTGTCCACTGGGTTGGTCACCGCAGGACCCGGCCGCACACCGTGGAACGTGAGAACCGTCCACGACTCGCTCTGGCGCAGGATCTTCGCGCAACCGCGCCATGCGGTCTGCCTCCTGCGCTTGGCACTCACGGCTGACGAGGCCGCGAGGTACGACTGGTCCACGCTCCGCGAGTGTCCGGCACTGTGGTTCGACGACTCCCTCGCACGCAGCGAGGCAGACCTCGTGTTCCTGGTGCAGCGGCTCGACGGGACGTGGGACGCATTCGTCGTCGAACACAAGCGAGGGCCCGGTCGCGGCGGCCTGCTGCAGTTGTTGCGGTATGCGCCGCACGTGCTGGAGCGCCTGTGGTCCCACGGGGTGCGGGCGCGGTTGTGGCTCGTGCTGGCGCACGTGGGAACGACCCCGTGGCGCGGTCCCGTCTCCCTGGGAGAACTCCTGCCCCCGTCCGATGATCCGCACCACGTGGCGCTGGATCCTGTGGTGCTGGACTTCGCGGCGTGGAGCGACCGCGACCTTCGCGCGGCGGACCTGACTCCGGCGGGGCGTCTGTGCATCGCTGCACAGACTTGTCTGGAGGGCACGCGAGCTGCCGATTTGGCGAGCCAGATGCTGGAGTGGCAAGACGAGTGGCGCCAACTGCTCCAGGAACCGGGCGGTGCACAGGATGCGTATGCGATCGAAAGCTACCTTGTGAGGACGGCGCGCCTGCCGATGGGCGGAGTGCTGCAATGGATGAAGAACGCGAGGAACCATCCGATGGGAACCACCTGGGTCACGTTCGAAGAAGCCTGCCACCGTTACCACGAGAAGAAGAGCCGTCGTAAGGGGCTGCTGGAGGGTCGTGCGGAGGGCCGCGCACAAGGTCGCGAAGAGGGTCGTGCGGAAGGACTGTCAGCAGGACGCGCGGCGGGTCTGCGGGAGGCGCAGGTCCAGTTCTTCCTGCACCTGCTGGTGGAGAAGTTCGGTGCCGGCGCCCGGCGGATGGAGGCTCGTGCGCGCAAGGCGCGCACCTCCCAGCTCCAGCGGTGGGCCGTGCGCCTGCTCACGGCATCGAGTCTGGGCGAGGTCTTTGGGCGGCGGTGACTCCAGAACCTGCGGTCGCACCGTCGTCTGGGTGGGGAGGCCGGAAGAGCGCTGCCACGCGGGAGAGCCCGTGCGGTACGCTGTGGGCAGCCGCGACGAACATGGCTTACGACCTTGCCAATGTGGTGCTGCCCGCGCTCGAGCGCGAGTGGCCCGTCATCCGCGCCGAACTCGACGCGCTGGACCTCGACCGGGACTTCGTGCCCTGGCCCCAGAAGGACGGCTACGCAGGGGTCTGGTCGGTCTTCCCACTGTTCTTCCCGGGCGAGAGTTACATCCCGGGCGTGGACGTTGCGAAGCATCGCGCGAAGTGCCCCCGCACGGCGGCCTTCCTGGACGGGCTGCCGCGCCTCGTGGCCGCCGGCTTCTCGCTGGTCGGCCCGGGCGGCCACATCTTCAAGCACACGGACATGTACGCGCCGCACCTGCTGCGGTGCCACCTCGGCGTGCGGGTGCCGAAGGGCGTGACCATGTGGGTGAAGGGCGTGCCCGTCGTGTGGCAGGAGGGCAAGTGCGTCGTGTTCAGTGGCAGCGACGAGCACGAGGTGGTCAACAGCAGCACTGAGCCGCGCGTGGTGCTGCTTGCAGACTTCCAGGTCAACGACTGATCACTGCCGCAACCGGGTGATGCGCAGGCTGTCCTGCTGCACCCAGACCTTTCCGCCCGCGGCGCGCAACTCGACGACGAGTTCGACGTCGTCGGGCTCGTGCAGGACCTCGAACTCGAACTCGACCTTCTCCCACCGCGTCGTGCCGGTGATGCGTCGGGTCGCCGCCTGGCCGCTCACGCGAAGGCTGGCTCCGGCATCCATGTCGTCTGCGGCACCCACCACCTTGTCTGCCCGCAAGGTGCCGAGCAGCCGGTAACGGCCCGGCGCCAGCAGCACGGTGGTGCGCCACGACGCCGTGACGGGTGCCCCGCTGCGCGAGGCGAGCATCAGGGTGCGCATGCCCTCGGTGCGGGGCTCGCCCACTTCGGCGTCTTCCGACTCCGGCGCTGGGTGCCATCCCTTGAGCATGACCACTCGCCCCGGCTCGGAGGCGACTGGCTTGGGGTCGGGGGCCGTGACCTGCTCGCGCAGGCTGCGCCAGCGGGCGGCAAGTCGTGCCTCCAGGTCCGTCACCGCATCGCGGTGCGCGTTGGCAGCGTCCTCGCCGACTGCGGCAAACGCAGTGCGCAACCCCGTCGCCATCTCGGACAGGCGCGGCTGCAGGCGTGCCGGGGCGAACAACGGCAGCAGCTCCTGCAGCCGCTTGCGGAACCGCTTGCGCAGCTCGGGCAGTCGGAGGACTGCGCGCGCAACCGTGGCCGGTGGCATGGCGAGGACCGATGCCTCGGCGTCGCCGAACAGCTGGTCCATGCCGTGGGGGAGGAACCGTGCACCGCGCCCGTCCGGCAGGAACACGAGCCGGTAGTTGTTGCGGTTCATGGCGTAGCCGTCCCAGTGCCCGAGCATCAGCTCGACGGCCGCAAAGGTGAGGAAGGCCTCGACGTCGATGCACTGCGCGAGTCGTCGGCCACGTTCGACGGGGTCGGGGACACTGCATGCCTCGCGCAGGGCGGCAAGCAGCGTGCGGGCGGTGGCCTCGTCGCCCTCGTCCAGCTCCAGGTCCGCGTCGATGTCCTGGCAGAACCCGCCGTCGAACAGCATGGCTTCCCTGGTGCCGACGTGGCGCTCGAGGAAGCCCTCGTCGAACCCCTCCTTCAGGACGTACACGCCCAGGTCTCGCTCGTTGACCCGCAGCCGCGCATGGGTGACGCGGGTGGCGGGCACCCCGGCAGCGTTGGCAACCGTCGAGCCGATCCACTCGTGCAACAGGGAGCCGTCCTGCACCGAGTTGTTGAGGTGGAACTTCCGCAGGCCGCGCAGGTCCGTCCGGCAGTCGAACTTGTCGAGGCTGATGCTGAAGGCAGGTCGGTCGTCGAACTCCCGGAAGCTGCCTGCAGCGCCCTTGAGCTTGACCGCGACGTCGCGGTGCCCGGTCCTGCCGTCGAACAGGAGCGCCCGCACGTGGGTGCGGGGATCCTTGCGGAGCGACGCCACCGCTGCCTCGTCCAGCTCGATCCGGAGGTCCAGCACGGTCCCCGGGCGGAACAAGTTCTTGGCCGGGTCCTCCTGGGCCTGGGCGTGCAACGCGACGAACAGGGCGAGGCCTGCGGCAGAGGGCGAGCGGGCAACCACGGCTGGACTAGACCATGCGGGCCCGCCTCCAACCAGCGCGGTCCGTCGCACAGCGCGCCCCACGCACACTTGACGGGGAGAGAGTCCATGTCCCATCCTTGGGGCGATGCGTTCCCTTGCGGCAGGAAGTCGACTGCAGCGCGCCACGGTGTGGCTCGTCGTCGCCCTGCTCGCACTGGTGGCCTTGATGCCCTCGGACCGCGTGACCGTCTGCCTCTGTCCGGTCGATGGCATGGAACTGGCGCTCGGGCGCAGCGCAGAGACCGGTTGCCATGGCGTGGACGGGCATGCCGTGCCCGGGAACCCTGCCGCTGCACACCTGCAGCCCGCGGGCGAGCCGCTGTTGCCTTGCTCACACGTGTCGCTGGAGCGTGCTCCGTGCGTGCTGGCCGCTGCCGTCGGTGCCGGGCCGTACGAGGCCGCAGCCCTGCCCGTGGGCGAGGACCCGAGGGCCCGGGAGCGTGCCGGTTCCCACCGCCGTTCTCAGGTGGCCCCGCCCGACCCGCCGCCGACGGCACTGCCCTCGCTCCGTCGCTGCACCGTGTTCCTCGTCTGAGACCGCACTGGCCCGCCCGGGTCCCAGTGTCCGCACGTCTCCGAGGTCCCCATGCACACACCGCGTACCGTCTCCCTGATGCTCCTTGCCGCTGCCCTCGGCAGCTGCGTGTCGCACGATCCCGTCCCGCTGCCCGGCGCCGAAGTGGTGCAGGAGGCGGCTGCTGCCCGGGAGGACGTGCCGTGGGGTGCCGAGTCCCCGCTGACCCTGCGGGCCGCCGCCGAGTGGATGCGCGACCACGGGCCTGCGATGGCGCCGCTGATGGCCCGCTACTCTGCAGAGCTTGCCGTGGCGCGGGTACCCACGCCCTGGCCCAACCCGGTGCTGGAGGCTGGCCCGCTGTACGGCTTCGGCGAGGACGTGAACTCGCGCAAGTGGCAGCCGTTTGCCGGGCTGCAGGTGCCAGTCCCGCTGGGCGGTAGGCTCGCGACCGCGGACGAGGTGAACCGGCTCCGTGCCGAGCACGCGCGCGTTGCGGCCCTGACCGGGTTCTGGGAACAGCTGCTGGAGCTGCGTGACGCATGGGCGGCCCTTGCGGTCGCCCGCCGGGAACTCGATGCGCTCGATGACGCACACCGGGCAGCTGCCGACGCGGTGGTGACCTACGAGCGGATGGCCGCTGCCGGCTCGCTGGGCAGCGTCGAGGTCAGCGCCGCGCGCCTCGAGCTCGCGCGCGTCCGGCTCGATGCAGGTGGTGCCCGCGACCGGGTTGCCGACGCAGAGCTGCGGCTTGCCTCGCTGCTGGGGTGCAGTGCTGCAGTGCTCGCCCATGCCGACCTCGTCCTGCCAGCCCGTGGCGGCGACGCGCCCCCTGCAGGCGCACTCCAGTCGACCCTGCACGAACGACACCCGGAGCTGCTGCGCATCCACGCCGACTACGCCCTCGCCGAGGCGCAGCTGCAGCACGAGCTGTCGCTGCAGTACCCCGACCTCGTGCTCGGCGGTTCTTTGCAGGGTGACCCGGGTGAGCGCAAGACGGTCGCGGGCCTGACCCTCGGCATCGACGTGCCGGTGTTCGACCGCAACCAGCAGGGGATCGCCCGTGCGCTCGAACGGCGTCAGGCAGTCCGGACGGAGTACGAGTCCGCTGCCTTGCTCGCGGTGGGAGAACTCCAGTCCGCGCACGCAGCGCTCTTGCGTGCGGAGCAGTCGCTGCAGGTTGCGGCGGGGGAACTCCTGCCCGCTGCCGAGGCCCAGCTGCGGGCCACGGAGCATGCTGCACGAGCTGGGCTCGCGGACGCACGAGAGGTGCTCCTTGCCCGTTCCAACCTGCGGCACGCCCGGGTCCGGGCGCTGCAGTCGGAACTCGCGGTGCAGCAGGCATGGGTGCGGCTGGAGCGCGCGGCAGGGATGCCGTTGCGCGACGGGTCCAAGGTCCCCCCGGCTCCGTCCCTGCTCCGGCAGGGTGCGGACGTGGGGACGGTTGCGGGTTCAAGGCTGAAGACTGAGGTGCGCGGATGAGTGCAATGCGTCTGGACTTCCTGGTGGCTGCCGTCGGTGGCACCGTGCTCGGTTTGGTCGTCGGATTCGCTGCTGCCGGGGGCGGTGCACACGCGGAGGAGCACGCGGACGAACATGCACACGAGCACGAGGCAGGTGTCGAGTTCTCCAGCGCTGCGCTCGCGAACCTCGGCATCGAGATCGGTCCGGTGGTGCGCGGTGACCACGAGGACACGCGCGACCTGCCTGCGGTGCTCGTCGAGGCCCCGCTGGCCTCCATGCCCCTTGCCTCGCCCGTGGACGGCATGGTGGTGGAGCTGAAGGTCGTGCCCGGCAGTGTGGTCCGGCCCGGCGAGGTGGTGGCGAGGCTGCTGCGTTCTTCCCAGCCCATGCCCGACCTTGCCCTTGCGGGCCCCCTGCTGCTGCCCGGAAGCGAGCGCGTGCACGAGGCCCTGGTGCGTTTGCACGAGGCCCACGAGGAGCTCGGCATCGTCGAGCTCGAGGAGAAGCGGCTCGCCCAGGTGACGGCAGGTGAGGACCCCGCGTTGCCCGTGGTCCCCCGGCAGCGGCTGGTGGAACTGGGCTACCAGCGGATCCGGGCCGAGAAGGCGCGTGAACTTGCACGCATGGAACTGCGCAAGCACGGCTATGCCGATGCGGAGATCGAGGCCATGTGCGACGGTGCACCGGCACCAGTCCCCACCGCGGAGCACTGGCAGCGTGCCCTGCAGCGCAACGGGCTGT